>DAOUSK010000005.1 GCA_030627265.1 Methylococcaceae bacterium | reverse complement strand
TATCGTAGTTTTATTATTTTTTGTTGGGGCTATCTCAAGTGCTATTTTTCAGTTAACACATACTTAAATTAAACGCCAATCATCGGTCACAAACAGATATTGAGGTATTTTGATGCAATCAACACATAACAAACAAGTCAAGTTCGCTCCCGTTGGTCGCTGGGACTGTCGCTACGCGCCAGCCCCTTACTTAAATCGTTATCTCTCAAGAAAATATGAAAGAATACACAGCAACATTTAAAAGCATGATTGGACTAACAGTTATACTGACTTTTCTTTCTTTGTTATCAATTTATAGCGGAATTTATGGGAATGTACCGGGTATGACTGTACTTGGGGTTGCTGTTATTTTATTACTGTTAATTATACGTTTAAGGTTTAAAGTAAAATTTGACGAGCATAAATTAAGTAGTACTGGTTTCTTCTCAACGAAATCTTTATAGTGGAATGAAATCAATAAAGTAGTAAAAATGCTGGATTATGGATACCCTGAAAATAGATTTTACGGGCCTTATGTATATGAATTTCAGACATCAAATGATAAGTTGAAAATAAATTTCAAACTGTTTTCTATAGAATGTGGATCTGAAATATTGAATAAAACTAAAGAGCTAACAATTGCATCCAGCTGACCGCCGAAAGCGTTATATCTTTTGCTATGCGCAAAAGCTAAGCCACTTTCGGCGGCAGCTGATGCAGGCGTTAGATAAAAAAACTTCATCATCAGCACTTAACTAAAGGAGAAAGTTATGAGCGATCCATTTCAGATGCAGCGCGAGCTTAGGTATGGCGCACCAGTATGTGATGAAATATTAACTGGGAGATATTTCACTATCGGTTACTCGTGGTATTTCAGGCAGGCTAAATGGGTGTTAGAGATCATCAATCCCAATGCGATTTTTGAGTGGGAGGTGGAGCGTCGTGATAATTTTCGTGCAGATATTCGTGTCCCTCGCAGATTTCGAGCAGGCCTAAAAGCCTATGCGAGCAGTGGTTTTGACCGTGGGCATCTTGCCGCAAGCGCAAATCAAGATGAATTAGAGATTCAAAATAGCGAAACCTTTCTATTGTCAAATATGTCACCTCAAAAACCAAACTTTAACCGAAGAATGTGGCGTGACCTAGAAATGGCAATACGTGATCTCAACAAAAAGAAAAGCATTCTGGAGACCTACGTTTTAACTGCACCTGTATTCTACTTTGATCAGAAGATCGAAACTATTGGGGACGAAACGGAAAAACATGGTATCGATGTTCCAATCCCTCATGCATTTGTCAAAAGTGTACTAGCTGAAGACAGCCGTGGTCGTCTGAAATTATGGACATTCGAAATGGAAAATAAACAGCTAAGCGGAAATCTAGAGGACTATCTAGTAGTGACCTACGATGTGGAACAAAAGGTGGGCGGGCGTTTCTGGGATCGCATAGCTAGTGGTGACATCCACACCCAGAAAAAGAAACCTCGTAAAATGTGGACATAAACTCATCAAAAAATTGATCTAACAATTGCTTGCACGCGGAACCAAAAAATCCAGCAAGTAGCCCGTATGAAGCTTGCGTAATGCGGGGCATTCGATGCGCTGTTTATCCGGTATTCCGTACCTCCATACGGGCTACGATTTTCCTCGTTTTCAATTTAGAGTTCTTTGAAAATTTAACCAGCCTAAAGATTCCTCAGTTGAGTGCAGAGGTTTATATTCCGCACCCACCCAACCGTTATAATTAGATTTTTCAATGCTATTGAATATCGCGTTGAAATCAATTCCCCCTGTGCCTGGCTCATGTCTATTTGGGCTATCCGCAAACTGAATGTGGCCGATTTTGTCGGCATAAGTTGAAATAAAATGCTCGGGGTCTTCATGCATTTTATAAAGGTGATAAATATCATATTGCATGAATAAATCGGGGTGATTTATCTCGCTGAGAATACTTAGCATTTGTTCACTATTATGAATGATGAAGTGCGGCATATCATACGTATTGACTGCTTCAAAGACGGTTTTAATACCTAAGGGTGAAAAAGTCGCTAATGCTGATTTAAGGTTTGTTTTGAATGTATCTTGGTAAGCTATTAACCTTTCCTCATCAAAACAGCAGCCTGGTAAAATATTAATCGCTTCTGGCTTTAAAATTTTGGCATATTCAACAGCAGTGGCAAGTGCTTCTTGAAATTGTTGCTGCTTTTCAGGAACAGCGGCTAAACCTTCGCCGCCTTGTAATAAATCATCGGCAGCCACATTAAAAAGAACCAGTTTTAATTGCTGCTTGTCGAGTTCATTGCGTAATACCTGGGCATCAAGCTCATAAGGAAATTGAATTTCTACCGCTTTAAATCCCTGTTCTTTTGCCGCTTTAAATCGTTCAATGAGAGGGTACTCAGTAAATAATAAACTTAAGTTAGCGGTAAATTTAAGCATTTTACTCTTCTATTGCTAATGGGTTTTCATCAACAAAATTACTTAGCTTGGCAAAATCAGCTAAAGAAATAGTTTCTGCACGCACTTTAGGGTCTATGCCTAATTGGATAATATGTTCTTCTAAAATCAATTTTCGTAAAGAATTGCGTAAAGTTTTACGGCGCTGTGAAAAGGCAGCGGTTACCACGGTATTCAGTGACTTTACTGAATTGATTTCTACAGGAGGCTTTTCAAACGGCTCTAAACGTACAATCGAAGACATCACTTTAGGGGCAGGATCAAAGCTTTCGGGCGGTACATCAAATAAATGTTCGGTATGGCAGTAATATTGGATCATTACACTTAAGCGACCGTATTTTTTGCTACCTGGCTCAGCGCAGATCCTATCAACGACTTCTTTTTGTAACATGAAAGTCATATCCGCAATACGAGGGATATTACTTAATAAGTGAAACATTAGCGGTGTGGATATGTTGTACGGTAAATTACCTAAAATATGCAGTTTTTCATTTTCAACGGATAAACTAGCAAAATCAAAACGTAAAGCATCGGAGCTATGAATGGTTAAGTTATCAAATTTATCAAATTTATAATCAAGAAATTTCACTAAGTCTCGATCTAGCTCAACAACATCGAGCAAAACACCACTTTCAAGCATCGGTTCAGTTAAAGCACCTTGCCCTGGGCCAATTTCAACCCAATGCTGGTCTTTGGTGTAGCCAAGGGAGCCTAAAATATTGTCGATAATGTAGTGGTCATGTAAAAAATTTTGTCCAAAACGTTTGCGTGCTCTATGTGCCATAGTGGTATCTTATGAGTTGTTTGCCATTTCAATGGCGGTTTGTAAGGCGAAAACTAAGCTATTAACATTTGCTTTCCCAGTTGCTGCAAGATCTAATGCGGTCCCGTGGTCAACAGATGTCCTAATAATAGGTAAGCCTAAAGTGATATTAACTGCATTGCCAAAACCTTTGTATTTTAAAACAGGCAGTCCTTGGTCGTGGTACATTGCGAGAACGGCATCCGCATCTTTTAGATACTTTTCGGTAAACACAGTATCGGCTGGAAAGGGGCCTTGCACATTCATGCCAGATTTTTTACATCGATCTAAAACAGGGTTAATTGTTTCAATTTCTTCGTGGCCTAAATGACCATCTTCGCCTGCATGTGGGTTTAATCCGCAAACCAATATGTTGGGGTTTTTAAGTCCAAATCTGCTTTGTAAATCATTATTTAATAATTCAATAACCGTGTTAAGGCTAGATTGTGTAATAGCAGCGCTAACTTTAGATAAAGGTAGGTGTGTTGTTGCCAATGCAACCCGTAAGCCTTCTGTTGCAAGCATCATAACGGGGTGGCCGCCGGTGATATCGGCAATATATTCAGTATGCCCCGTAAATTCAAGCCCCGTATCGTTAATAATGCCCTTATGTACTGGGGCTGTTACCATGGCCGAAAAAAGCTGGGATAGACAGCCTTTACTAGCAATTTCTATCATTTTTAAAACATAGCTGCTGTTATTTTTGTTTAATTGCCCAGCGATGCATTGCTCGGGTAAATAACAGGGTAAAACAACTAACTCACCTGGGGTATGGCCTACTATTTCACTTTCAGGGTTAAAAATTTTAATACTGAGAGGGAGGTTTAATAGTGCGGCACGCTGTGCCAATAATTCTGGGTCAGCGAGGGTAATAAGCTGACAGTCTAGTTGATTTTGTGCGAGCTGGATGCATAAATCAGGGCCAATTCCAGCGGGTTCGCCAGAGGTTAAAGCAATACGGTGAATTTTTTTTGGCACGGCATCTTGTATGTTAGTTGGTAATGCTATATTTTACCACTAAACAGGCTGCACTATTTTGGGGAATATCATTATAATAGCGGCGATCAAAAAATATTTTTTAAACTTAAATTTTTAGGTAAAAAACATGCAGAAAACATCAATGCTTTCTCGTTTAGGAGCGTTTATTGTTAATCACCCGTGGCGAGTTTTATTGATTACATTACTGGTTGTGGCTGGTAGTGCTTCAGGTGTAAGAAACTTGGAGTTTACTAATAATTATAGAGTCTATTTTAGCGAGGATAACCCTCAGCTAATAGCGTTTGATACCTTACAAAAGACCTATAGTAAAAGTGACAATGTCATGATCGCCATAGAGCCTGAAAATGGCGATATTTTTACTGCAGAGAATTTACAAGTCATTGCTGAATTGACTAAACTTGCTTGGCAACTGCCTTATTCTAGCCGCGTCGATTCAATTACAAATTTTCAACATACGATTGCGATTGAAGATGATTTAAATGTGGGTGGTTTGGTTAGGCATCCGCTAAAAATGAGTGCTAAAGAAATACAACAGGTAAAAAAAGTCGCCTTAAATGAACCTTTATTAAAAAACAGGCTTATTTCAGCAACAGGACATGTTGCTGCTGTTAATGTGACTATGCAGCTCCCAGGTACTAACCCAATGGAGGCAATGGAAATTGCAGAAGAAGTTAGGCGAGTAACAGAGGATTTCAAACTTAAGTACCCTCATATTCAGCTGCACTTAAGCGGTGTTGTTATGATGAATAATGCTTTTGGCGAAGCATCATTAAAAGATAATGCCTCTTTGTTACCGGTAATGTATGGCATCGTATTATTGGTATTATTTCTGTGTTTTAGATCTGTTAGCGCAACGATTTCTGTTGTGGTTTTAATCGTCTTTTCAATCGTGTCTGCATTAGGTCTGTCTATTTATTTTGGTGTTAAATTAACGCCAACATCAGCAGGGGCTCCCACCATTATTTTGACCATGGCTGTTGCTGATTGTGTGCATTTATTGATTACTTTTTTACATAATCTGCGCTTAGGGCACGAGAAAAAGCAAGCAATGCAAGAGAGTTTGCGAATTAATTTTCAGCCTATTTTATTAACCAGTGCAACCACTGCTATTGGTTTTATGAGCCTTAATTTCAGTGATGCGCCTCCTTTTAGAGATTTAGGCAATATTGTTGCTTTAGGTGTATTGTTCGCTTTTATATTATCGGTAACATTACTGCCAGCTCTCATGATGATTTTGCCAGTACGAAGCAAGGCAAAGGTAAGTGAAAAAAGTACAGACATGCAATGGCTTGCTGATTTTGTGATTAATAAACGAAAAATGCTGTTAATCGCTAACGGTGTTATTGCCGTGCTATTAATGAGTTTTATTCCAAAAAATGAAATTAATGATGAGTTCGTTAAATATTTTGATGAGACGATTGAGTTTCGGCGTGCTAGTGACTTCCTAAATGAAAATTTAGGGGGTATTTATAATATAGAGTTTTCTATTGATACGCAGGAAACAGGCGGGATTAGTGAACCTGAATTTCTGCAAAAAATGGACTCATTTAAACAATGGTTAGAAAATCAGCCAGAGGTCGTACATGTCAATAGTATTAGTGATACTTTTAAGCGACTTAATATGAACATGCATGCTGACCAAGCTGAATGGTATAAATTACCTGAAGAACGTGATCTAGCGGCACAGTATTTATTATTATATGAAATGTCTCTGCCTTATGGCCTAGATTTAAATGATCAAATAAATATTGATAAATCGGGCATTCGCATTATCACTAGTTTAAAAAATTTAAGCACTAATGAAATGTTAGATGTAGAAAGGCGAATTTTAGACTGGATTGGCACAAATTTATCAAAATATAAAGTTAATGCAGCAAGCCCAGTCTTGATGTTTTCTCATATAGGACAAAGAAATATTGTGCGTATGCTAGTGGGTTCTTTAGCCGCGTTAGTGTTAATTTCTTTTATATTGATTGCTGCTTTTCGTTCATGGAAATTAGGCTTAATCAGCTTAATTCCTAATTTAATACCAGCGGGTGTTGCTTTTGGTATTTGGGGGCTAGTTGATGGCCGAGTTGGCTTGGGTTTATCCGTTGTAACAGGGATGACGTTAGGTATTGTGGTTGATGACACGGTGCATTTTATTAGTAAGTACCGTCGAGCAAGAATTGAACAAGGCTTATCCTCAGAAGAAGCGGTAAGGTATGCTTTTTCTACTGTGGGTGTTGCATTGTGGGTGACATCATTAGTTTTAGTGTGTGGTTTTGTAGTGTTGGCTCAATCTAGCTTTCAAATGAATAGCGGTATGGGCTTAATGACAGCGATTACAATTGCAGTTGCATTATGGATGGACTTCTTATTTTTACCACCGATTTTGATGGCTTTAGATAAAGATAAAAAAGATAATAAAAAGAAAGCTTAGGATTTTTTTTTATCATGAGTGTAAATATTTTAAATTTAGGACAAATAAGTATGAAGAACGTTTTATTGGGTTTATGTCTAAGCATGATTGCTTCTATCTGTATGGCAGAATTACAGACTGGCATAGAAATTATGCAAGAAGTTAAATTTCGCAATACTGGCTGGAAGGATATGACAGCTGATTTAGAAATGGTGCTCACCAATAATAATGGTGATGAGCATAGACGTAAATTAGCGATGAAAGTTTTAGAAATTAAAGACGATGGTGATAAAAGTTTAAGTGTTTTTAATAGTCCTAGAGATGTTAAAGGAACCGCTTTTTTAAGTTTTACACATGCCTTAGATGCAGATGAGCAATGGCTGTATTTACCCGCTTTAAAAAGAGTTAAACGTATTTCATCGAGCAATAAATCAGGCCCTTTTTTAGGCAGTGAGATTGCTTTTGAAGATTTAAGTTCATTTGAATTAGAAAAATATAAATATACTTATTTAAGAGATGAGCTATTAGATAGTATGGACTGTTTTGTGATTGAAAATGAGCCTCAGTATGAATACTCAGGTTATACACGCACGATTGTTTGGGTTGATAAAGCGCGATATATACCCATAAAAATTGATTATTATGATCGTAAAAATACCTTACTCAAAACTCAGACATTTAATAATTATCAGCAATATTTAGATAAGTACTGGCGTGCTGATGATTTGATGATGACAAACCATGTAACAGGAAAAAGTACACAATTATTTTGGCATAACTATAAATTTTCTAATGGCTTAACGGCTCGTCAATTTGATAAAAATAGTTTGAAAAGATCACGTTAATAATGATTTTGTGCAGACTAAAGCGCTGCATTATTTACTCTTTTTTCCTGTTTTTTGGGCTTATTTATTCTTCTTTATTAAGTGCATGGGAACTATCAGGTTATGTGGGATTAGAGAGCCTCGCTTTTATTCAAGAACCTTTATATAAAGAGCAGCATCAGCACTATATCTCAGGGGTTATTGAAGCTGAGTTATACCATGAGTGGGACAATGGCACGCAAAGCTTTGCTTTTGTGCCTTACTTTAGAGGTTCGCAACATGATAGTAATCGTACCCATTTTGATATACGGGAATTAACTTGGTTAAAAGCAGCGGATACTTGGGAGTTACGCTTAGGTATTCGTAAAGTCTTTTGGGGGGTTACGGAATCTAATCACCTAGTTGATGTGATTAATCAGCGTGATACGGTGGAAAATGCGGATGGTGAAGATAAGTTAGGCCAGCCAATGATGAATTTAGCTTTAATTCAAGACTGGGGTACGGTTGATTTATTTATCTTGCCTGGCTTTAGACCACGCACTTATGCCGGTGAAGAAGGGCGTTTACGCCCAGAACTTGCCGTTAGTGGGCATTTGGCTGAATATGATAAAAATGGCTATCAGCGCCAAGTGGCTTATGCAGTACGTTGGGCGCATTCCATGGGAGATTGGGATATGGGTTTATCTCACTTTTATGGAACCAGTCGTGACCCTGTTTTTTTATTAAAAACGGCTGATAGCGGCGCTGTTAACTTAATCCCCTATTATCAAAATATTAATCAAACAGGTTTAGATATTCAAGCAACCTTAGATAGCCTGCTTTTAAAGTGGGAAGCGATTGTACGTGTCAGTAATACCGAAACGGCTTTTGCAAGCACGGTAGGCTTTGAATATACGTTTTTCAATATACTGAGTAGTGGCATAGATATCGGTTTATTATCAGAGTATTTATATGATAGCCGAGGAACGACTGCACCTAGTTTAACCCAAGATGATTTTTTTATTGGCTCGCGATTGGCTTTAAATGATATTCAAGACAGTCAGTTATTAGCGGGTGTAATGGTCGATAGAGTGAGTGGCGCGCAGTTTTATAATATTGAAGCCAGTCGACGGTTTTTTGATAGCTTTAAATTTGAGATAGAAGCTCGCTTTTTTAATGGAGCGCCTCCAAAGGATCCTGCGTATTTTTTACGACAAGATAGCCACTTTAGAATGGAGTTGAGCTATCATTTTTAAAGGTTGTATAGAGTTGGAACTGTAGGCGTAGCAGAGGTGGGAATTAAAGTAAGGGCATTCCGGCAACACACGAAAATTCGTAGGGTAGGTAGAATGCAGCACCGGATTTTTGGTGCGTAATGAAACCCACCAACCCATGATTATTAATTCTCAAGGGCTGATGATTCATGTTGTGCCTGGTTTGATGGGTTTCGCAGCTTTCTGCGTAGGTTGGATGAGATTTTTTATTGCGGAGCATTAAAAAACGAAATCCGACATCTCATGATATCAAAAATGCCGGATTTCGTTATCATCGCTACGCTAGATAAGCTCATCCAGCCTACGAGGGGGCACAGATACTTAGTTATCTGTTACTGCGCCAGTCGAAGCAGAGCTGACTAATTTAGCGTATTTAGCTAAAACACCACGTGTATATTTAGGGGCAGGTTGTTGCCATTTTGCTAAACGTGCAGCAATTTCAGAATCTTCTACATGTAAAGTCAGTGTTCTTGCTTCAGCATCAATGCTAATTTTATCACCATTGTTCACTACGGCTAATGGACCACCTACATGTGCTTCTGGAGTGATATGCCCGACAACAAAGCCATGTGTTCCACCAGAGAAGCGACCATCGGTAATTAATGCGACCTCTTTACCTAAACCTTTGCCCATAATGGCAGAAGTAGGGGATAGCATTTCACGCATACCTGGGCCGCCTTGAGGGCCTTCATAGCGAATCACAATAACATCACCCTTTACGATGTCACCATTAAGAATACCTTGTAATGCTTGTTCTTCAGCATCGTAAACTTTAGCTGTACCCGTAAAGTGTAGGCCTTCTTTACCTGTGATTTTTGCAACAGAGCCTTCAGCCGCTAAGTTACCATGTAAAATAACCAAATGGCTGTCTTTTTTAATAGGGTGATCTAAAGGTAAGATCATATCTTGATCAATTGGATAAGGCTTAACTGAAGCGAGGTTTTCTGCTAATGTTTTACCGGTAACTGTTAAGCAATCACCATGTAAAAGCCCGCGCTCAAGTAAAATCTTCATCAGTGGTTGAATGCCACCAATTTCAATTAATTCCGCCATTTGGTAACGGCCACTTGGTTTCAAATCAGCAACCATGGGAACTTTAGCGCCAATGCGAGTGAAGTCTTCTAGTTGTAAATCAATGTTAGCTGCATTGGCCATTGCTAGCATATGTAAAACAGCATTGGTTGAGCCACCTAAAGCAATAATAACGGTAATCGCATTTTCAAAAGATTTTTTAGACATAATATCGCTAGGCTTGGTGCCGTTAGCGATTAACTCTAAAAGAGCTTCACCTGCACGATGACAGTCTTGACGTTTTTCATCAGAAACAGCCGCTTGTGCCGAGCTACCTGGTAAACTCATGCCAAGTGCTTCAATAGCAGATGCCATAGTATTTGCAGTATACATACCACCACAAGAACCCGCGCCAGGAATTGCTTTTGCTTCAATTGCCGCTAATTCTTCATCGTCAATTTGATTATTTGCACGTGCACCAACGGCTTCAAAAACAGAAACAACATCTAATTTTTTCTCTTTATGGCAGCCTGGAAGAATGGTTCCACCATAAACAAAAATAGCAGGGCGATCTAAACGTGAAATAGCAATCATGCAGCCCGGCATGTTTTTATCACAGCCACCAATCGCAAGAACACCATCAAAGCCTTGGCAACCGACTACCGTTTCAATTGAGTCGGCGATGACTTCGCGAGAAACTAATGAATACTTCATTCCTTCAGTACCCATAGAGATACCATCAGAAATTGTAATCGTATTGAAAATAACCGCTTTACCATTAGCAGCATTAACACCCGCTGCCGCATCATCAGCTAATTTGTTGATATGCATATTGCAAGGTGTGACCATGCTCCATGTCGAGGCAATGCCTATTTGAGGTTTTTTGAAATCTTCATTACTAAAACCTACTGCGTGTAACATTGCACGGCTAGGTGCGCGTTCCATACCATCTACAACTTGTGAGGAAAAAGGTCGAGTATTTTTATCGTTTGCCATGATTTTGTGCTGTTTTCTTAAAATAATAGAAGTTCCCCTAAGGTGAATTAGGGGAGAAATAGGTATTTAGGAACGAGAATTCAATAAGCCCACGCTTCTTAGAATGTATCCCAGTTGCTTTGTGATCTACGTTGCCAACGAATTTTTGGAATTAATAAACCAAAGAAAATACCAAGGAAAGAAAGGATGCCGCCATATAAAAACCAATCTTGATTTGAACTGTCCTCTAAGGCTTGGTTTTTGCGTTTTAACTGCTGTAATTCACGTTCAACATGCACAACGCGTTCTTGTAGTTCATTTCGCTGACGTTGTAGTTGAATTGCATTAGAGGCTGTTTTACGTAAATCATTTAATTCTTTATCTAACTGGTTACGCTCTTTTTCTAGTGATTTATTGCTGGATAAGGAGGTTTGATTGTTAGATTGTAAACTAGATAAATCAGCTTTTAATTGTTTGTTTTCAGCATCGATTTGCTCAATTTTTTTATTTGCTCTTTCTAAGAACCAGCGGCTGATAGGTTGTTTAAGAGTAAAACGACTTGGGATGTAACCAATGACACCAGAGTTAGTTTCCACTTTGCTATAACTTGTTGCCTCATCTATTTCTAGTAATTTAAGGCGGGTACCGCTAGGCAGCATACGAATCACTTTATATGTGCTATTCGGGCCACTGCGTAATGTGTATTTCATGGTGTCAGTGACATAAACTGACTTTGCAAAAGCGACATTACTACTAAGTAGAGTAAGAATAAAATAAGCAATATATTTCACAAAAAATCCTAATTTATGATTGATGATAAGGGTATTGAAAACTCAGGTATTTACAAGGCTTTCGTAAGCATTGCTGAATTAAAGTTATCAGTTTACGAAGTTACGCACACATTAGCAATTCTAACAGCGCTTTTTGTGCATGTAGCCTATTTTCTGCTTCATTGAAAATAACACTTTGTTTACCGTCAATCACTTCTGATGTGACTTCTTCGCCTCTGTGCGCAGGTAGGCAGTGCATAAATAATGCATCTGGGTTGGCTACATCCATTAACGTTTGTGTTACTTGGAAATCTTTAAAGGCAATTTCACGTAGTTGCTGCTCTTCTTCTTGCCCCATGCTTGCCCAAACATCGGTGACAATAAGGTCTGATTTTTCCGATGCATCTAAAGTATTGTCGAATAGTTTGACTTGCTCGCCTGCTGATTTGACTATTTCCGCATCAGGTAAGTAGCCTTCAGGGCTAGCAATATTTAAATTAAAGCCTAAGCGTATGGCTGCATTAACATAAGAATGGCACATGTTATTACCATCACCAATCCAAGTAACGGTTTTGCCTTTGATGTCACCGCGATGCTCAAAATAGGTTTGCATATCAGCAAGTAACTGACAAGGGTGTAATAAATCGGTTAGGCCGTTGATAACAGGAACACTTGAATGTTTAGCAAATTCAGTGACAGTGGCGTGGTCGTTAGTACGAAGCATAATACCATCTACCATGCTGGAAATGACTTTAGCGCTATCGCTAATGGGCTCTCCGCGCCCAAGTTGCGTATCTCGGGGTGATAAGAATATGGCGCTACCACCAAAATGAGTCATTCCCGTTTCAAAAGAGATGCGAGTTCTGGTTGAAGATTTCTCAAAAATCATGGCTAAGGCTTGCCCTTTAAGAGGGGTGAAGTCAGGGTTGCGATTGTTTTTTAGATCAATTGCTCGCTGAATTAAAGCGCGGAATTCATCACTAGAAAGGTCTAGTAAGCTGATAAAGTGTCTAGGGTTCATTTTATTGTTTTTATTATTGTATGTGCTGATCGATAAGCTTCGATAAGGTATCGACAAGTAGGTCTATTTGCTCACTATTGATAATAAGTGGAGGTAGTAAGCGAATAGTTGAATTATTGGTTACATTAATTAATAAGCCAGCCTCTAAAGCCAGTTGAACTAGTTGTGTACATGGCATATTTAACTCTATGCCGATCATCATGCCTTTATTACGAATATCAACTAAGTGCTCATTGTTTTTTAAAGCAGTGCTTAGTTTCTGGTTGATGAGTAAGCCTTTATCAAAAGCTTGTTGGCAAATATCTTGTTCTTTAATAGTCTTTAAAACTGCTAATGCTGCACTGCTGGCTAAAAAATTACCGCCAAATGTGGAGCCATGCTTACCGGCGGTTAATAAATGAGCCGCCTTACCGCGCGCCAAACAAGCACCAATAGGTACACCGTTGCCTAGTGCTTTAGCAAGAGTGCAGACATCTGGGGTAATATTATTGTGCTGAAAAGCAAACCAAGCGCCCGTTCTGGCAATGCCGGTTTGAACTTCATCTAACATCATTAATAGATCGTTTTGATCGCAAACTGCGCGGACTTCATTTAAGTAATTATTGGCTGGGATGTTGACTCCGCCTTCACCCTGAATAGGCTCCAAAAAGAGTGCAACAATATTATTGTGCAATTTTAATGTGTTTTTGATTGCCTTAATGTCATTAAAATTAACATGAATAAAACCAGATAATAACGGGCTAAATCCTTCTTGTATTTTTGGGTTTCCTGTTGCCGATAAGGTTCCCATGGTGCGGCCATGAAAGCTTTGCTTCATGACTAAAATAGCGGGGTTTTCTATGCCTTTTTCATGGCCATAAAGGCGGGCTATTTTTATAGCGGCTTCGTTTGCTTCGGCACCTGAATTGCAGAAAAAAGCATTATCCATACCGCTTAACTGGCACAGCTGTGTCGCTAATTGTTCTTGCGGTTCTATGCCGTATAAATTAGAGGTGTGTAATAAGGTCTGGCTTTGTTTAGATATGGCCTCATGTATGGCAGGGTGAGCGTGCCCTAAATTACAGACAGCAATGCCGGATAAAGCATCTAGGTAGCGTTTATTGTTTTGGTCCCATAACCACGCGCCTTCACCTTTGGTGAAAGTAACGGGTAATCGCCCATAGGTAGGCATGATATGACTAGACATAGAAATAAGGAAACATCCCCTAAACTCTTTTTTAAAAAAGCGCTGATTATAGGGAGGTAATATTTAATGAGCAAGAAAAAAATGAATTTACAGCAATAGTTTGTTTGTTAGATAAATCTTGATAAGATTACTAGGTATTTATTTTTAAGCTTACAAAAGAGGTAGAGTTATGGATGTTATAGAAAGAATTAAAGAGCAGTTAGGGTGTCATAAAGTTGTATTGTTTATGAAGGGAACCCCTGATTTTCCTCAGTGTGGATTTTCTGGGCAGGTTGCGCAAGTCATGCGTGCTTGTAATGCAGAGTATGCGTCATTTAATATTTTTGAAGATTCTGATGTGCGTGAAGCATTAAAAGAATATTCACAATGGCCAACTTATCCTCAGTTATATATTAATAGTGAGTTAGTCGGTGGCTGCGATATTATTATGGATTTATATAATAAAGGTGAATTACAAACTATGTTAGCGTCTGTTGACTGTGTAAAAGCGTAAAAAATCTAAATTCCCTGCAAATTTCTTGTTTGGAGGGAATTTATTATCTTGTTAACCCCTGATTTCAATCATAGGTTTATCCGGTGATATTACTGGTGAGCTTTTATTTTCTTTATTTGTCGTTATCTGTTTTTCAGCATAAATAATTTCACCATTAAGTGGGTTTTGGCTAAACCTAAAGTATAAGCCCCACCGACTCCTTGAAAATACGTCGTTATTTTCTCAAGGCCCTATATGTATTCTGCTAAAATGTCCGTATAAAAACTAAGTTTCTTAACTTTTAGCCCTGATTTTAATTATGCGACAATTTATATTGCTCACTTCTTTAGCCTTATTTTTTTCTACAAGTGCTGTATATGCAAAGCGTTATGCATTAGTGATTGGTAATAGTCTCTACGGAAAAGAAATTGGTGATTTAAGGAATCCAGTTAATGATGCACAAGATATGGCGGCTTTATTAAAGAAAAAAGGCTTTACCGTTAGTATTTTAACCAATGCAACTCAGCGTGAAATGAAGTCAGGTATTAACGAATTTACTAAGCAGTTGATGGAAAAAGACTCGATGGGTTTATTCTTTTTTGCTGGGCATGGAATAGAAGTGGATGGGCATAATTTTCTAATCCCTATTGGTGCTAATATTCAAAGTGAAGCGGATGTACCTTATGAAGGTGTTGATTCAGGAAGAGTCATGGGGGGCATGGAGGCATCGGGAAATAACTTAAATTTGATTATTTTGGATGCTTGTCGTAATAATCCTTATGCAAGAAGCTTTCGTTCTGCCAGTAAAGGTTTGGCGCGCATTGATCCGCCTAAAGGCTCTTTAATCCTTTATGCAACTTCACCGGGGGATGTGGCGGCGGATGGCGCAGGTAGAAATGGTTTATTTACGCAGCACTTATTAAAGGCAATAGAGCAATCGCATCAGCCGGTTGAAAAAGTATTTAAAATTACCGCTAATAAAGTATTTAATGACTCAGGTAAAAGACAGCTACCGTGGCAATCGGGTGTTATTTTGGGTGATTTTTATTTCTCTAAAAGTAAATTAAAAAAAGTAGAAGACGGCTCTAAAAATAGTGAAAATATTTTTTGGGCAAGTATTCAAAGCGAAACGCAAGCTAGCTTTTTTAGAAGTTATTTAAAGCAGTACCCTAAAGGAAATTATGTTGCTTTAGCTAATTTAAAATTACAACAATACAAAGATCAGTCAAAGCAGAAAAAAAAGTCGATAGAAAAAGTAAAGGCACCTCAAAAAGCAGTGCAAAAAAATAATAAGCAGCAGTCGGTGGTAAAAGATGCCTTCTTAAATATGGAATTAGTTAAAATTCAATCGGCTTGCTTTCAAATGGGCGGCGATGAAGAATTAAGTGATGAAGTGCCTAAGCACCACGTCTGCATCAGTCAGGATTATGAAATAGGAAAATACGAGGTCACTCAGGCACAATGGCAAAAAGTAATGGGCAATAATCCTGCAAAATTTAAAGCAGCGAATAACCCTGTAGAAGGTGTCAGTTGGGATGATGTGCAAAGCTTCATTAAGCAATTAAATGAGGAAACAGGATTAAAATACCGCTTGCCAACGGAAGCTGAGTGGGAATATGCATGCAGAGCCAAGAAAAACCAACAGTACTGTGGTGGGGATTCGATTGCTAATGTTGCTTGGTATGATGATAATTCTAATAATAAGGCGCATGCGGTTGGTGAAAAACAAGCCAATGCATTTGGTTTGCATGATATGACGGGGAATGTCGCGGAATGGGGGGGCGATTGGTATCAACATGGGTACTACGAAGATAGCCCGAAAAATGATCCGCAAGGTGCAGCAACAGGGTCTAGCCGTGTTGTCCGTGGTGGCGGTTGGTTTAGCATGGGTGAGTTGGGGCGTACAGCGGCACGTTATCGGTCTAACCCAGAAGATAAATTTAGTTATGTGGGTTTTCGCTTATTAAGACCCCAGTGATTTTAAATGCAATTAACTAAGAGCTTAGCCTGAGTCAATATGATCAACGCGCATTCAATAATGAATTTTATCTAGTATGAATGAAACAAAAAAGTCACTTAATGCCGAGCAATTAACCGATGCTTTTCGTGCATTTAACCAATTATCAGAAGATTTAACGAATTCCTATCAAGGCTTGGAAGAGCAGGTTGAGAAACTGCATCAAGAGCTTGCTGCAGCGCGCTCAGAACGGTTAAAAACACTGGATGAAAAAGAAGCTTTAGCCGCAAGATTGCAGCAATTATTGGGCGCTTTGCCAGCAGCAATTGTAATCTTGGATGTTCAGGGAGAAATTGTTGACTGCAATGCACAGGCTAATAACTTTTTAGGCGATTCTTTGGTTGGGCAGCAGTGGGAAGAGCTGGCGCAATTGCGATTGCTATCCGTGTTGGATAATCCTTTGGAGCGGCAGCTATTAAATGGCTTGCGCGTTAATATTATTAGTAGCTCCTTGCCTGAGACAAAAGAGCAAGTGATCGTATTAAGTGATGTGAGTGAAATGAATGCCTTGCAAGAAAGCTTAAATCAAAAAAAGCACCTGTCTGCGATGGGGGAGATGGTTGCTAGTATGGCGCATCAAGTAAGAACACCTTTATCAACAGCTATTTTATATGCTTCACAGCTTAGCCATCCCGCCGTTACAGAAGAAAAACGACAGCGCTTTTCAAAAAGAATATTAGAGCGACTGCATTATTTGGAACGTCAAGTAAATGACATGTTGGTGTTTGCTAAAGAAGGTCGTTTAGCAATGGAAGTTTTTTCTTTACAGGATTTAATTAATCAGCTTAATGTGTCGATGTTGGATACCTTATCCGCCGGAAAGGTTCAGTTTCATATAGAAAATAATTGTCCCATTGATAGGATGGATGGCAATATTGATGCTTTGCATGGTGCTATTATGAATCTGATTAATAATGGGCTAGAGGCGATTCCTGAAGAAGGGCATATCGAATGTATCGTTGCACAGACTGATAAGCAGCAAATAGAAATAAAGATAAGGGATTCAGGTATAGGAATGGATGAGCAGCAATTAAAACGAATTTTTGAACCTTTTTTCACCACGCGAACGGCAGGAACGGGTTTAGGTTTAGCGGTTGTTGATAGTGTCGTTAAAGCGCATGGAGGAAAAATATTTTGTGCCTCCGAACTAGGAGCAGGAACCGAATTTACGCTGCAATTAAAATGTATCGAGCAAAATTTTGCAGCAAACTTATCCAGTGAGAAGTCTGAATGAAAGCTTATGATGTTTTAATTGTTGAAGATGATGAGGCCCTATGTGAGGCTCTATGCGATACATTGGAGTTAGAAGGTTATCAAATTATTTCTGCAACAAATGGTACGGATGCTTTAATTAAGTTAGCAAAACATAATGTAAAACTTGTTGTTAGTGATGTGCAAATGCCGGTTATGGATGGTATTCAATTATTGCATCAAATTCAGCGTGAATATGCTGATATACCTGTCCTTTTGATGACTGCTTATGGCACCGTTCCCAAGGCTGTTGATGCAATTCATGCGGGGGCTGCTGATTATTTAGTCAAGCCTTTTGATGCGAATGAGTTGGTACTGAAGGTGGTTTATTTACTTGCTAATAGACGTGTCGATAGTGATAAGGCGGTTCTCGCTGATGATTCCATGAAAAAGCTTTATGCTCTGGCGAATAAAGTAGCGCAAACGGATGTATCGGTACTTATTCAAGGGGCAAGTGGATCAGGTAAGGAGGTTTTAGCGCAATATATCCACCAAAACTCTCCTTTTAAAGAAGGGCCGTTCGTTGCAATTAATTGTGCTGCTATTCCTGAGACTATGCTGGAATCAATATTGTTTGGTTATGAGAAAGGTGCCTTTACGGGCGCTACGCAAGCAGTACCCGGTAAATTTGAAATGGCACAAGGCGGGACTTTGTTATTAGATGAAATTTCTGAAATGGATGTTAATTTACAAGCGAAGTTATTGCGAGTTATTCAGGAAAAAGAAGTTGAACGGCTTGGTAGTCAGCGAAAAATAAAATTAAAAGTCAGAATTTTGGCGACAACAAACCGGCGTTTAAAAGAATGTGTACAAGAAGGGGGATTTCGTGAGGATTTATATTATCGACTCAATGTTTTTCCTCTTTTAATACCGACTCTCAAAGAGAGAAAAGCGGATATTTTGCCACTGGCAAATGAATTACTTAAGAAATATGTATCAACTGGCAATAATATTCCTCTATTAACGCAGAAAGCAGGGCAGCGCCTTGTTGATTACCATTGGCCTGGAAATGTGCGTGAATTAGAGAATGTTATTCAGCGAGCGCTCATTTTACAAGTTGAACAGACGATTTCAGAAGAGCAATTGATTTTTGAAGGTTCTGAAATTATTGCTAATAGTGGCGCGGCAACTGATAAAATAATGGCTAAAGGGATTCACAGCCCAGAAGAAACAGCTGATGCAGCCCTAAGCTTAGGCAGTGGCTTACGTTCGGCAGAAGAAAAAATAATTTTAAATACTTTATTAGAGTTGAATGGGAGCCGTAAATTAACGGCAGAAAAATTAGGTATCAGCCCAAGGACTTTACGCTATAAAATAGCGCGAATGAAAGACGAAGGGGTGCTAATTCCATGTTAAACTATGTCTTTAATTTTTTGGCTTGAAAAATGTATAGTATTTCTTTAAATAACAATTAGAGATGATTAGATTTTTGATACTTAATCGAAAATTAACTGAGATAAGACCATGAGTGACGTTAACGTAAATCAAGTACTAGCACAGATGCGGGCAATGTCTGTAGAGGCGACTAATAAGCCGAAACCTGTTGCAACATCAGGTGAGGACTTTGCTTCACTATTAAAGGATTCAATAGATAGTGTTAATAAAACCCAAAAAACAGCGCAAAAAATGACAACAGATTTTGAAAAAGGCACATCAGATGCAAGTTTGGCTGAAGTAATGGTTTCGGTACAAAAAGCAGGTGTTTCTTTTCAGGCAATGGTAGAGGTGCGGAATAAATTATCCGATGCCTACAAAGAAGTTATGAATATGCCACTGTAACAGCGGCTAATAGAAAATAATGAGTGAGCAAGAAGCAAGCCGTAGTTTAGCTGAGGCAGGATTGCCTAGCGAAACAGGACAGCCTCCTATTGTACACCCTGCAATTAAAGGGGTTTCTGATCTAAGTATTGTAAAACAAGTTGGCTTAATGCTAGGTTTAGCATTTAGCGTTGCAGTTGGTGTTGCCGTTGTTTTATGGTCGCAATCTCCTTCGTACGACCTTTTATTTCCGAGTTTAGCCGAGCAAGATGCAGCAGAAGTTTTGGAGGTTTTAGGGCAATTAGAGCTTGCATATAAAATTGATGAGCGTTCTGGTGCCATTATGGTCAAGGCTGGGGCAGTTAGAGAGATTAAATTAAAGTTAGCTGCACAAGGCTTACCAAGAAGTAGTAGTTTAGGCTATGAATTACTGGATAAAGAAACCAGTTTTACGACCAGTAAAAATGTAGAATTAAAGCGATTTCAACGTGCTTTAGAAGGGGAAATCTCCCGTACCATCAGTAGTATTCAAAACGTTAAAAAAGCGAGAGTTCTTTTAGCACTACCCAAGCAGTCCGTTTTTGTACGCAAGCAAAAAAAACCGAGTGCTTCTGTTATTCTTGATTTATACCGCGGGCGTAGTTTAGACAAAGGTCAGATTGAAGCCATTATTTATTTGGTTGCTTCTAGTGTGCCGTTAATGGAAGCATCGCAGGTAACCGTTGTTGACCAGACTGGGCGCTTACTAAATTCTAAAGATGCGAATTCCGAGCTTTCTTTAACGACGAAACAATTTGATTACAAGAATGAGCTAGAAGAGCACCTTATGACACGTATAGAAAATATCCTGATGCCCATTGTTGGGCAAAATGGTATGCGCGTTCAGGTCTCTGCTGATGTTGATTTTACTGTCACAGAAAAAACCCAGGAAATGTTTAATCCTGATTTACCTGCTTTAAGAAGTGAGCAAACAACGGAGGATCAAAATTCTTCGTCGGCTTTACAAGGTGTGCCAGGTGCTTTATCTAATCAGCCTCCACCAGCTGGAATTGCTCCCGAAGTCGCGACAGGTGAGGCAGAAGGAGATGAAGCAAGCGACGGGGGAAGGTCAGGATCTATCAGTAAAACAGCAACACGAAATTTTGAACTAGATAAAACCATTACCCATACTAAATTAGCGACGGGTGTTATTAGGCGTTTATCAGTTGCAGTCGTGATAGATAACCAAAAACTATTTTCTAATACAGGTAATGTTAATTATTTACCATTTTCACAAGAGAACTTAAATCGATTTACAGATTTAGTTAAGCAGTCAATTGGTTATGATATGCGGCGTGGCGATATAGTGACGCTAACTAATATTGCCTTCAGGACCCCTGATGAGTTGGAAATTTTGCCAGAAATTCCTTTGTGGGAACAATCGTGGCTTCTTGATCTATTAAAACAAGTCGCCGCAGTTTTAGTTGTATTATTTATTATTTTCGGTGTTTTGCGCCCTACTATGCGAGGCTTAGTTGCTAAAGATAAGCCTTTAGAAATTAAAGATGAAAATGGCGCACCTATTGCAGTTAGGTATGATGGCGATGGGAATGCCATTGCTATTAAAGGTGATAGCCAATCTAATGTTGGTGCAGATGGAGAAGATTTACTGTTGTTAGAGTCTCCTCAAAGTTATGAAAAACGCTTAGAGTATGTACAAAAATTGGTAGATGATGACCCTAAATTAGTGGCTCAAGTAATCAAAACGTGGGTGAGTTCTGATGTCAAATAGTGAGGAATATACGCAAACGGAAAAAGCATCGCTATTACTGCTAGCAATGGGACAAGATAAGGCAGCCAGCGTATTAAAAAACTTAGGGCCTAAAGAGGTCCAGATCATTGGCGCGACAATGGCTAATTTAAGCAATATTTCTGGTGAGATGATGGATTCAGTTCTCGAAGAATTTATTGTGACCATAAAAATGCAAACGGCAGTGGGTTTGGATTCGGATGATTATATTCGGGATATGCTGACTAGCGCTTTAGGTGAAGAGAAAGCGGGTGGTTTAATTGACCGAATTTTACTAGGAAAAAATAGCAAAGGAATAGAGCAGTTAAGATGGATGGATGCTCGTGCTGTGGCAGATTTAATTCGTTTAGAGCATCCACAGATTATTACTATCATTTTATCTTTATTAGATGCTGATCAATCTGCGGAGGTTTTAGGGCTACTACCCGCAAATATGCGCTCTGATATTTTAATGCGTATAGCAACACTTGATGGCGTGCAGCCAGCGGCATTAAAAGAGCTTGATAGTATTATGGAAAAACAACTCACTGGAAGCGATAATGTTCAAGCATCAGCTATTGGAGGAATTGATGCAGCTGCCAATATCTTGAACTTTTTAGAAGGTTCAGTGAGTGAATCTGTCATGACTGAGGTAGGTGAGATAGACACTGAGCTTAGTGATAAAATACAAGAAAAAATGTTTGTTTTTGCAGATCTTGTTGACGTTGATGATCGTGGGATCCAAGTTATTTTACGTGAGATTTCTACTGATCAACTACTACTTGCCCTGCGTGGTGTAGAAGATGCGCTAAAAGAAAAGGTTTTTAGCAATATGTCTAGCAGAGCAGCAGAAATGTTAAGGGATGATTTAGAGGCTGCTCCACCAACTAAATTAAGTGATGTTGAACAAGCACAAAAAGATATTTTAGCGGTTGCTAGAAAATTAGCGGATGCTGGAGAAATTATGTTAGGCGGCGGAGGTGGAGGAGATGAGCTCGTCTAAAAGATCCTCTAGTGTTTTTTCTGACGATGAACTGGGTACTTTAAGTCTATGGGATGTGCCAGATGTCTCGGTTGGAACATCTGAGGATATTACTTTAGAGGAAGCTGAGTCGACTGTTTTAACCGCAAAAGATATTGATGTGGTACAGAAACAAGCGTATCAAGAAGCCTATGTAAAAGGTGAAAAACTAGGCTTTGAAAAAGGGAAAAAACTAGGCTTTGAAGAAGGAAAAAAATTAGGGCATACAGAAGGAAAACATTTACTTGAAGAGAGAGCAGAAAAATTCACTGAGCTACTAAAATCTTTAAGCGAACCTTTTGAATATATAGATGAAGAAGTAGAGAAGTCACTTGTACAATTAAGTCTATTAATTGCAAAACAAGTCATTAATGGCGAGTTAAAACAATCGCCTGAAAAAATCCTCGAAGTAGTCAAAAAAACGCTTAATGTATTACCTGTCGCTAATAACAAAGTATCCATTAGCTTGCATCCAGAAGATGCAGAAATAGTTAAAGAAGGATTTGTTAAAGAAGAAGATCTTGAGCAGTGGAGATTAATTGAGGATGCTTCAATTACTCGAGGGGGGTGTTTAGTAAAGGCAGATATTTCCCAAATTGATCAAACGATTGAGACTAGAATCTCTGAAATGGCTGCATTCATCTTAGATCAAGATTCAGTGGAAGATCCTGAGTGAGTGATAGTGATGCTACTATTCCGAATGTGCAGCGAAAAAAGCAATGGCTTACACGGCTTTCACCCTATATAAACCGAGCAGCAATAGAGCAAGAAATAGTCATTGAAGGGCGGTTATCTCGAATGGTTGGCTTGACCTTAGAAGCTGTCGGCTGTCGCGCCTCTATCGGGTCGCTGTGCAAAATTGAAACTAAAAAAGGTTTATTTATAGAAGCTGAAGTTGTTGGCTTTTCTGGAGAGCGTATTTTTTTGATGCCGACAGGAAACCCACATGGGTTAGAGCCTGGTTGTCGAGTTATTCCATTAGGCAAAAATAGCTTGATCAAAGTGGGCTTTGGTTTGTTAGGTCGAGTACTAGATGGTTCAGGAAAAGCCTTAGATAGCAAAGGACCCTTAAAGACTGAAGCGACTCGATTATTAACGGGTGAGTCTATTAACCCGCTTTTACGTAAACCGATACGCGATACTTTAGATGTTGGCGTGCGTGCAATTAATTCAATACTTAGTGTTGGCAGAGGTCAGCGTATGGGGTTATTTGCCGGAACGGGGGTCGGTAAAAGTGTTTTATTAGGGATGATGACAAAATTTACCAGTGCTGATGTTGTCGTAGTCGGGCTAATTGGTGAAAGAGGGAGAGAGGTTAACGAATTTGTACTAAAAATTCTTGGTGAAGAAGGAATGAGTCGAGCTGTTGTTGTTGCAACCCCAGCTGATGATCCTCCCTTAATGCGAGTTCATGGTGCAATGCTCGCAACGAGTATTGCAGAATATTTTAGGGCTCAAGGTTTAGACGTTTTGTTATTGATGGATTCCTTAACGCGTTTTGCACAAGCGCATCGAGAAATCGCTTTAGCGATTGATGAACCTCCTGCAACAAAAGGTTACCCGCCTTCAGTTTTTGCGAAATTACCTGCTTTAGTTGAGCGTGCAGGTAATGGAGATGAGGGCGGTGGTTCAATTACCGCTTTTTATACTGTATTAACCGAAGGGGATGATAATAATGATCCTGTTGCTGATTCTGCGCGTGGCGTTTTAGATGGGCACATTGTTTTATCAAGAAGTTTAGCTGAATCTGGGCATTTTCCCGCGATTGATATAGAGGCTTCAATTAGCCGAGTTATGCCTGATGTGGTTGATGAGCAACATATGTTAAAAGCACGAGAGTTGAGAAGCTTATATTCTTTGTATCAACAAAATAAAGACTTAATTAGTGTAGGCGCTTATCAGCCAGGGAGTGACTCAAGAATTGATGCAGCGATTATGAAAAATAAAAGCATACTTGATTTTCTACAGCAAGGTATGAATGATGCTGTTGACATTAGTCGTAGTTTAAGTGAACTTGATGCATTATTAATAGGTACTTAAACTAATGAAAAAATCGCAACGATTACAAGTCATTATTGATTTAAAAGCAAGAGAAGAAAAAAAATACTTAGAAGCGTTAGGGTTGAAGCAGACTGAGAAACAGCAAAAAGAAAGCCAAGTAGATAATCTTACAAACTACCGGAAAGACTACTTAGATAAAAATGCAGAGCAGTTAGAAAACGGAATTTCAGTGTTTCGGTTGATTGAATTTAAAGCATTTCTTGAAAAAATGGATAAAGCCATTACAGGTGAAAAACAAGCATTAGAACAAATGGCTAATCAAGTTAATGAGTTAAAAAAGCAATGGGAAAAAGCGCATTTAAATACTAAAAACATTGAAAAAATTCAATTTAAGGCAAGAGTTTCTGAGCAAAAAGAGCTAGAAAAAAAAGAGCAACTAGAAATGGATGAAAGGACGGCTAGAAAGAAAAGATCTGGCACAAATGCTGCTTATTAAATTATAGAAGCGATACATGACTCTATAATGAGGAAAAGGAAATGTCAGTTACAGTTATACATTCAGCCCCTAAAGTAAACCCGAAAGCGAATGATGCCGCACAGCCAAGTAAAAGAGAAGTAGAAACTTCTGGTGCTGATGAACCGTTTTCTGAGTCATTAAATGAAGAGCTTAATGCGATACAAAATGACGCCCAAACTGAAAATGAACCGCATAATGAGCCTGAACAGGGTAGTGATCAAGTAGGGCAGAAAAGTTCCGCTTTAGATTATAATATTTTGCCGCTTTCACTTTCAGAAATAAAACCAGAAAATATTGATTTAGATGGAACCATTGATGCGCTAAAGGATATAGTTGCGCAATTAGGTGATACTGAAAAGCTTGATTTGCTAGATAATCATTTTCCATTACAAAATGCACAAGCACAATTAGATAAGCAACTAGGTAGCAAATCAGAGAATATTGGTCTTAATACGGCAACGCAGGCTTTGTTAAATGCGGCTGAAAAACAAAAAGCTACGAATCAAATTTCTACGGTTGCTGAGCAAGCAAAAACATTGTCAGATAGGGTTGAAGTTGCAGCTTCGGTTTTATTTAAACCAGAGAAAATAGATAATGGAAATAAAGGTTATTCAGAGCTTGCTAAAGAATTAGGTGCAAAGAATGAACTTAAGTTATCCACTTTAAATTCATCTATTAGGTCGGAGTTAGTAACGAGTGATTTACCTTCAGATAAACTGGTAACAAAGCTGCCTGATTTATCGCTTTCGACACAATTACAAGGGAATGATAATTCAGCTAACAAAAATATAGTAGCTGATTTAGCAAGCTTAAACAGACAAGTTGAATCGATGCAAGCAAGCAAGCAAGAAGTGCCTGCTATGACAAAGCCATTGAATCATCCTGAATGGAAGCAAGAGTTTAGTGATCGTATTATTTGGATGCAAAATAAGGGCGTTTCTAGTGTAGAACTTAGAATCAACCCTAATAATTTAGGGCCTGTTTCAATCAGTATTAAAATGGATGCTGAGCAACAGGCTAATATTGCTATTAATGTGCATAATGCGACAGTACGTGATGCGGTTGAATCAGCTTTACCTAGGTTACGTGAAATGTTAAATGCACAGCAAATTGCTTTAGCTGATGTTAACGTTTCTCAGCAACAACAGGGGCAAAATAATGCAAGACAAGCGATGGAAGATGCTCAACAAGAGCATAATAAAGAAAATGTGGGTAAGCTAGATCATTTAGGTGAAAATAATTCAGAAAGTGATAGTCTTGCTGATGAAATTAACTTAGGTCGTGCTGTTGCAAGTAATGGCCTACTCAGTCTTTATGCATAATAATGCCAAAGGCCAATATTAAAGAATAAAAGGTAAAAATAATGGAAGTTAAAGTTAAGTGGGTGGGAGATATGATGTTCCTCGGTGAGTCAGGAAGTGGGCACACAGTTGTCATGGATGGCCCGCCTGAATTAGGTGGAAAAAACCTAGGTATTCGCCCTATGGAGTTATTGTTGTTAGGGATGGGCGGGTGCACGTCATTTGACGTGATGCAAATTTTGCAAAAAAGTCGCCAGAATGTCACTGATTGTGTTGCAGAGATTACTGCGGAACGTGTTGACACAGTGCCTAAGGTTTTCAGTAAAATTCATGTGCACTTTGTGGTGACAGGAAAAAACTTAAAGGAAGCGTCAGTTGCGCGAGCCGTTAAATTATCAGCAGAAAAATATTGCTCAGCTTCTATTATGTTAGAAAAGGCTGTTGAAATTACCCATGATTTTGAGATGCTAGAGCAAAAATAAGGGCAGATTTTATTGTTAAGACTGGATAATTAAAAGAACCCTGAGTGTTTTTTGTTGTTACCCAGAATAGCCATTGAGGGAAAAGGAGCTGTAAAATGCTCCGGTTGAATCATAATAGTCATATTGAATAATAATTTTTTGCTCCAATAGGTCATTAATTTTATCCAAGTCATCACAAACGGCTGAAATAGAAAACTCTCTGCCGGCGGCGGCAAGCTCAGCAACGTGCCTATTGTTTTTTGTAATAGGCATTTCTGTTCTGTAAATAATGGTTTTTCCTTTTGATATGACTTGTGTAATGGTAACGCCGTTAGCATAAATAAAAGGTAAAAAACCTTGAGTACCAGCCGTAATATGTTTGGCGATGCTTTCTGGGGATAAAGCATCGCTATTGAAACTAAATAGTGACGCGGCAACTTCCATAGTAACGTGCCGAAAAACACCAGAACTCATTTTTTTTAACTGGGCTTTAACAGTGTTATTTAGGTAGATAAGTGAGGTTTTGTTTTTTGTATTACCTGTTATGCCATTAGATATGACTGGGTCATAGACATAAAAATCAGACTGGCAAGATTGTAGGTTGGTGTTAGCGATTGTTTTAGTTTTTAAAAAGCTAGGGGATGATGTTAGTTGGCTTAAAGTAAGGTCGATATTTTCTGCAAAAGCTAAATTAGGTGTACTACTTATAAAAAATAACACGAAATAAATTATGGAATAAATTTTCATAGTTTTTTTGATGGAAACAAAGCGTTATATTTTATTGGTTTTTGTATGTAGCCATAGCCAGACGCGGTATAACAGCGCAACAATGATAGCTGATGATGCACCCGAGATAAAGGCTTGATTTTCAGCTATTAATAGGTGTAATTGGTTAATCATTGACTGGTTAGCTTCTTTGTAAAGTAGAGCGCTGCCTAAAGTTAAAACAAAGTAGCCAAAACTTTTCTTTAATAAAGCAGGAGGAAAGTGAAGGGCTAATTTTGCACCAATGAAACTCCCTATAATCGCTAAGAAACTGATTGACACTGTTAGTGGTATGTCGATAGAGATATGGGCGGCATGTCCCATCAGTGCAGCAAAGCTTTGTAAGCAAATAATAAATAGTGAAGTCCCAATGGCTGCATGCATAGGGAGTTGTGCTAAGTGCATAAGAGCAGGTACAAGTAAAAAACCACCACCGACTCCCACTAAACCAGTAATTAGGCCTAGAAAAAAACCATCTAATAAAATGGCAATAATAGGCAGTTCAAGCGGACAAAAAGAAAGCTCTTTTTGTGCTGCTAAAGAAGTGGTTTTTTGTTTTTTTAGTAGCATAGATAATGCCGCAAAAAGCATCACAATAGCCAGTAAAATAAGAAGTAAAGCATCAGGAATATAAGCGTTTAATCGCCCGCCTGAAAATGCACCAAGCATTCCAGCGGAACCAAAAATACCGCCAGTTTTCCAGCAAACATGCTTTTTAGATGCGTGGGTAATAGTGGCGATTAAGCTGGTAGAGCCTACGACAAAAAGAGAAGTAATAATCGCATTTTTTGCGGGTATATCAGCTAAATAAATGAGTACAGGGACAGTCAAAATAGAACCACCGCCACCGAGCAACCCTAATAAAATACCAATAATAATGGCTAAAAAACTAATGATTAACATTGCTCTATCCTTGTCTCGATGTACTACCGCAGGATTGATTAGCTGGTAGTGCTTTATCAATATATTTTGGGTAAGGTAAGTTCAGATTTTGCATGATTTCGATAAACTTTGGCTCGGATATAGTGGAATTTAAACGTGAATTTAATGCCATTTCTTGAGCAATGGAAGAAACATGATAACCATTATAATCGTGTCCTGGATAAACTAAGGTGTCGGCTGGAAGAGTAAAGAGTTTTTTAGTGACACTTTGGTACATCGTGCTAGAGTCGCCTTGTTGAAAATCAGTACGACCACAGCCATTAATTAATAGAGAGTCTCCAGTAAAAATTCGATCACCAATGAGGTAATTAATACAGCCGCTAGTGTGCCCAGGAGTGTGTATGACTTTAATTAAAGTAGTGCCAACTTGCAATTCAACACCGTCAGTCACTAATAAATCAGCGCACATTGCACCCGCATCACGATGAACAATACTTTTACTGTTAAGCCTTTCACGCAATAAGTGCGCGCAGGTGATATGGTCAGCGTGAACGTGAGTTTCTAGCGTGTAAATAAGATTTAAGTTTAATTCAGAAAGTAAATTAATATACTGTTCAATATTGCTGGCAACAGTATCAATTAAGATGGTTTTGTTCGTTTCTTCGCATGCTAACAGGTAAGTATAAGTGTAGGTATCGGCATCAAATAGCTGTTTGAAAATCATGGTATACATCCTATATTATTAAGTGCTAATCAATTCATTATAAAATAATTACAGTAGTTTGTTGTTTTTTTTACTTAAGACATCTACTCATGAGGAAATTGGTGAAGCATTTTTCGAAGTTTTATAAAACTTATATGTTACAGCTTACTGCTAGTGACGATAAGAATATTAAAACTGATTAAAGGTGTTAAAATTCTCATGGAATTTAAATTAATACTTGGGAGTGTGGAATGCTAAATAAAGTAACATTAATCGGTAATTTAGGGGCTGACCCTGAAGTGCGCTATATGCCTACTGGTGGCGCAGTTACAAATATTAGCTTAGCAACAACTCGACGTTGGAAGGATCGTGATTCTGGTGAGCGTAAGGATGCAACTGAATGGCACCGAATTGTATTTTTTAATCGCCTCGCAGAGGTTGTGGGTGAATATTTAAAAAAAGGTAGTCAGGTTTATGTCGAAGGGCGTTTACAAACTCGAAAATGGCAAGATAAAGACGGAGTAGACCGCTATACCACTGAAATTGTTGCAACTGAAATGCAAATGCTGGGAAGCCGTAGTGGGGGAACTGCCCCGATGGGAAATAATGCGCCTGCTGATCAATCTTATCAAGCAGCACCTTCAACAACAAAAAATACACCGGCAAAACCTGCTCAGGCAGCGCCATCCTCTCCACCGCCCGCAGCTTATGAAGATTTTGATGATGATATTCCCTTTTGATTCGTATAATAAATTAATTAAAAATTTCTGTTGCTAGAAAATACGATACTAATGTCGGCTATGTCGAGATTAGTATCCTGAGCTTGATTGATAGTGTGAATAAAGCGATTTTTATGAAATCTAGGGAATAAATCTAAAGGGATGGGTAATGTTGAATGGGGTTCTGAAGTTTTTTTTATTATGCTGTCTAAGTATGCAAATTATTTTGACAGCTTATGCGGAAGATAAATCACACTGGTTAAAAAACGAACCGATTTTCCCTATACCTAATGTAACAGGGCTTGATGTAAAAAAAGTAGCGTTGGGTAAACGATTGTTTCACGATGCAAATTTATCAGCTAACGGTACCGTTTCTTGTGCTAGCTGTCATGCATTAGCCAATGATGGGGTGGACGCTTTAACGGTTTCAGTTGGTATTAATGGACAAAAAGGCAATCGAAATGCACCAACCGTATTAAATAGTAGCCTTTTATATCGACAATTTTGGGATGGAAGGGTAACCACTCTTGAAGAGCAAGTTTCAGAACCTTTAACTAACCCCGCTGAAATGGCAGGAAACTGGAAGGATGCATTACATTATATTCGCTCTAATGCACTCTATAAAAAAGCGTTTAGTGAAAGCTATGGGCGCGATGCTACGAAAACAACAGTTTCACACGCCATTGCTGAGTTTGAAAGAAGTTTATTAACACCGAATGGGGCTTTTGATCGCTACCTAAAAGGTGATGAAGGGGCTATTGATATGCCAACTAAGCGAGGGTATCAATTATTTAAGTCATTTGGTTGCGTGTCTTGCCACCAAGGTGTCGCTGTTGGCGGAAATTTTTATGAAAAATTAGGGGTGGTTATTCCCTATTTTAAAGAAGACCCTGCTATACAGCAGGATTTAGGCCGCTATCAAATAAGCTTTATAGAAGAAGATAAATTTGAATTCAAGGTGCCCGGTTTAAGAAATGTTGCACGAACTGCGCCTTATTTACATGATGGGTCCATAGAAACATTAGATGAAATTGTAAAAATAATGGCTAAACATCAATTGGGCCGAATTATTACAGAGAAAGAAACGACTGAAATTGTAAAATTTCTCCATAGTTTAAATGGAGAGTTAAATGCAAACTAAATTATCGATGCCACCTTCAAAGGGTAGAAATATATTTATTATCATTGCGCTGGCTGTTTTAGCTGTTTTTTTATATATGAAAGGAGAGGGGCTTTCCAGTACGGTACATGACAAAATAACCAAGGATCATTCAGAATTAAAAAATGCTAATTCTTTGTCTAAAGAAGCGGTATTAGGAATACGACTTGGCTTGAGACTAGATTATGATGATTTAGTGATGCAAATGAATAAACTTATACATATTCAAAAACATTATTTTGATAACCTTGATTTAGAAACACGGAAAGTTTTATCTGCTCCAAGAACTGTCCTCGCTAATTCTATTGAGCAGCGAGAACAGCTTTTAGAACAGTATAAGTCACATTTAGCCATTCTAAGAAATTCAAAATATTATTTTCCTTTTTTAGCAAGAGAATTTAAAGCTAAACTTCATATAGATAATGAAAATGTTAAATTTTTAACGAAAAAAGTTAATCGCTCATTTTTAGCAGGGGAGTTTAAATCTAAACTTTATATAGATAATGAAGATGTTAGGTTTTTAACGGATAAAGTGAATAACTCTTTGTTAGCGTTAGTCGATGACAGTATGACTAATAACTCAGGTGCTAAAACGATTGAGGCGTTGCGCACAGCACGAGATAAAGTACCAGTAGAGTTATTGGATATGTTTGATGCACTTTTAACTCATGGCACTATTTTTATAGAACATAGCAAAGAAATAAATATTGTTGTTTATAAAATAATTCATGACGAATTAACGGATAATATTCAGCAATTAGCTAGTAACTACGATGTTTTTTATACGCAAAAAATAATTCAAGCGCGTTATTACCAGCTGGCGTGGGTGTCATTAGCACTAATTATGGCGTTTTTTATTGCATATACCCTGTACAGAATGTCAGCCGTTACCAGTAAATTAGAAAAAGCAGCGCGTTCATTTGATTTTCAGCAACAGGTATTAAACCAGCATGCCATTGTTTCAAGTGCAGATGTTAAAGGTAATATTACTTATGTGAATGATAAGTTTTGTGAAATTACTGGTTACTTAGAAGAAGAGTTACTGGGTAAAAATCATCGACTTGTAAAATCAGATGCGCATGATGCCGAGTTTTTTAAAACTATGTGGCGAACGATCGCTAAAGGAGAAACATGGCATGGAGAAATTAAAAATAAAAATAAGCAGGGTGGTTTTTATTGGACTCGTTCAACCATTGTTCCTTTGCTTGGGGAGGGGGGGAAACCGATAGAATATATGTCTATTCGTACCGATATTACGGCTAGAAAAATAGAAGAAGAAAAAATTAGAGCAGAGCGTGCTTTTTATACATCAATTACTGAAGCACTTGCAGAAGGTGTTTATGCGCAAGATGCTGAGGGGCGATGTACTTATGCAAATCCAACAGCTGAGCATTTATTGGGCTACAGTTTAGCTGAAATGAAAGGTAAAAAGATGCATGAATTAATGCATTACCAAGATGAAAAAGGAACCCCACTGCCTGTGCATGATTGTGTTATTTCTCAATCATTATTAGATAAAGCGGCTTTCCATACCGATAAAGAAGTCTTTTTTCGTAAAGACGGGAGTCAAATGCCTGTGTATGTTTCAGCAGTGCCAATTTATGAAGGTGATGCATTACAAGGTGGAGTGATTGCTTTTCAAGATATAACCGCACTCAGATTACAGCAAGAGGCGTTAGATAAAGCACTGCAAAGAGCGAAAGATGCGGCGATTAGTGCTGAGTCTGCCAATACGGCGAAAAGTTTATTCTTGGCCAATATGAGTCATGAAATTCGTACTCCAATGAATGCCATTATTGGGATGAGTTATTTGGCATTACAAACAGATTTAAATGAAAAACAAAAAAATTACATTAATAAAGTGAATAGTAGCGCTGAAGCACTACTTAACTTAATTAATGATATTCTAGATTTTTCTAAAATTGAGGCTAATAAATTAGATATAGAGCATGAACACTTTTTGTTAGACCATGTATTAGTGGGTGTTACTGATCTGATTGCCTTGCCCGCCAGTAAAAAAGGGCTAGAATTATTAGTTGATATTGATCCTTCAATTCCCAATGCGTTAATGGGGGATGAGCTAAGGTTAAGGCAATCCATTGTTAATTTTGCAAATAATGCTATTAAGTTTACTGAAAAAGGTGATGTTGTTATTTCTGTGGCTTTAAAAGAGCAAAAAGATAGCCAAGTGACCTTATCTTTCTCAGTTAAAGATACCGGTATTGGGATGACTGAAGAGCAGAAAAATGGCTTATTTAAAGCCTTTTCTCAAGCAGATATTTCAACGACACGAAAATATGGTGGAACAGGTTTAGGCCTTGCTATTACAGGGCAGTTAGTGGGCTTAATGGGTGGGGAAGTTAGCGTCAAGACTGAGGTAGGGGTAGGTAGTACCTTTGGTTTTTGTTTGACGTTTGATGAAAGTACAGAAAAAGTGCCAGCAAAAATTGCGCATATTGAGGGCAGTCGGGTTTTAGTCGTTGATGATAACGATGCCAGCCGAGAAATTATAGAAAGGCAAGTTGCTGCACAAGGTTTTGATGTAGAGGTTGTTGCTAGTGGTAAACAAGCATTAGCTTGCCTGACACGAGGAGAAATATTTGATGCCATTATCATGGACTGGAAAATGCCAGAAATGGATGGCATTGAAACCTTAATAAAGATTAATTCATTGCACTTAAGTCATTCGCCTTTTGTTGTTATGGCAACGGCTTATGACAGCCACGACCTTGAAAATGAGATGGATGAACAAGGCTTGATAGCGGCTAATATTTTAACCAAACCTTTTAGTGCATCCGCTTTATGGGGTGTGTTAAATAACTGCTTAGGTAGCGTACAAAATATTAAGAAAATAGTCGAAGAAGTTGCCAACAATAAACCTACGTCATTGCAAGGTGTGCATGTTTTATTGGTAGAAGACAACCAGTTTAATCAAGAACTAGCACTAGAATTATTGGAAATGCGAGGCATGACTGCCGATCTTGCAGAAAACGGTCATGAAGCGGTGGAGTTAGTCGCTAAAAATAATAATTATGATATTGTTTTGATGGACTGCCAAATGCCAATAATGGATGGTTATACGGCAACCCAAAAAATCAGAGCTGAATGGGGCGCTGATTTGCCGATTATTGCAATGACTGCCAATGTTATGGCGGATGATCTTGAGCGTGCCAAAAATTCAGGCATGGATGATCATATTGCTAAACCTATTAATGTTAATGCAATGATGGCGACAATTGACCAGTGGGCTTTAAGGAGGGGGAATGGTAATGTAAGCCTTGAAGTTAGCAGTGAAGAATCAAATTCTGAAATTATTGACGAGCAAGATAATAACAATAATAGTTATGACGTAACAAAGAATGCACACCTAGATATTCACGCGGGTTTGAAACTGTTAAGTGGCAATAAAGACCTCTATATTCGTTTATTAAGGCGTTTTAAAGAAAGCTTTGCTGACGCGGGTATTGAGTTATCTAACTTGTTAAATGTTAGTGATATTGAGCAAGCGACTCGTTTAGCGCACACAATAAAAGGCACCGCTGCCAATATTGGAACTATCTCTTTACATGAACTGGCAGCAAAAGTTGAAAAATATTGTTATTCTGAAGAGTTTGAACAAGCACAAAAATTATTGCCTGATATTCAGACTTCCTTAGATAATGTATTAATTGAAATTGATGATTTTTTAAGCAGTAATACGACAATTAATAATGATTTAGGTATAAAGCAAAAAAATGAAATTTCTGCTGAAGAATTTAATGAATTATTACAATCGGTAAGAGAAAATTTGGAGAATTATGATTCCAATTCAGAAACTTCATTTTTAGCGCTTAGTAATGCTGTCGTCAGAGAAGAAGAGCAACAGCAACTTAAAAAAGTCGCGAGTGCAATTGAAAATTATGATTTTGAACAAGCACTCATTGAATTAAATAATTGTTATCCGGAGCAAGGATGAATAATAGAACACGAGCGGTTATCTTAGCTGTTGATGATGCCCCCGAGATATTAGATATAATTAAAGAAACGCTAGCCGCTGATTACGATATTAAATTAGCAACACGGGGAGAGGTTGCATTAAAAATTGCCGAAAAGCAGTTGCCTGATTTAATTTTATTAGATGTTATGATGCCAGGGATAGATGGCTATGAAACCTGCCAAGCATTAAAGAAAAACCCTAAAACAATGCATATTCCCATTATTATGGTATCGGCAGGGTCTAAGATGAATGATGAGCTAGTGGGGCTAGAAGCTGGCGCAATTGACTATATTACCAAACCTATTTCTACGGCAATTTTATTGGCGAGAGTTAAAAACCAATTATTATTATCATCAACAAGACAGGCGCTAGAGCAGGCGCATAATAAAATATCCCAAGAACGGGAAGGCTTAGAGCAAATTGTTTTAAAAATGCGCTCCAATAGTGAGTTTAATGATAAAAATATTCGTTACTCTAGTAAGTCTGCTGAGGTAAATAGTGGTGATTTACTATTATCTGCTTTTACACCCGAAGGTAGGCATTATGCTGTTGTTGCTGATTTCACTGGACATGGATTACCCGCCGCCATTGGTGCTCCCTTGGTTACGTATATCTTTTATGCTCGAGTAAAAGCAGGTGTCCTGTTAAGTGATATTATTATGGAAATGAATAGTGTCTTAAAAAAACTGTTACCCACACATATATTTATGGGGCTTTTAGCGGTAGATATATCAGCAGCTAGGGACGCTATTAAGCTGTGGAATTATGGAATGGAAGATATATTAATACATAAGTCTGCTGATAGCTGGAGTGATCTTAGTTCTAAAGATTTAGCGTTAGGTATTTTATCTGAGGTTGATGGCGCGGCGCATTATGAATTTTCTTTTCAAGAGATACAGTCTATTTATTTATTAACCGATGGTATCACTGAAGCGTTTGATATTGAAAATAGTAATGAAATGTATGGTGTAGAGCGCTTAAAAGAAGCTTTGCTTAAAAATAAAGAAAATAATAAACCATTAGATGAGCTTTTAAATTCTATTAGTTTATTTGCTAATACACCTGAGGATTTTGATGATATGACCTTATTGGAGTTGAGTTAATTGGTATGAATAATTCAGGGCTTGATAATAATTTACAAACGGTATTAGTAGTTGATGATGCGCTTGCTAATATTGATTTATTGAAAGATGTTCTTACACCGACTTATGCCGTTAAAATTGCAACCAGTGGAGAGCTAGCAATAAAAATTATTGCTAAGCAGGCGCCTGATATTATTTTATTAGGTGTCATAATGCCTGGTATGGATGGGCACGAAGTTTGTAAGATTTTGAAATCAAATAGTGCAACAGCTAATATTCCTATTATATTTGTGACTGCAATGGCTGAAGCACATGATGAACAAGTAGGTTTTGATTTAGGGGCTGTGGATTATATTACTAAACCGATAAAGCCTGCCTTAGTGATGGCTCGTGTTAAATCGCAACTAATATTAGCCGATCAGCAGCGTGCTTGTGAATTGATAGTACAGGAAAGAACAAAAGAATTAGCCAAAAGCCAAAAAGATGCGATTACCATGCTGGGTAGAGCGGGGCACTATAATGATAAAGATACCGGTGTGCATATTTGGCGGATGGCACAATATTCTTCAGCCTTAGCAAGAGCCGCACAATGGCCTATTGAACAATCTCAGTTATTAGAGCTTGCAGCGCCTATGCATGATACAGGGAAAATTGGCATTCCTGACTCTATCCTTAAAGCGCCGAGAAAGCTGACTGCTGAAGAGTGGGAAGTGATGAAAACACATGCTGAAATTGGTTATGGAATTTTAACAGTGAGTGATACGCCCTTATTTCAAATGGCGGCTGAAGTGGCTTATGCACATCATGAAAAATGGGATGGTAGTGGCTACCCTAAAGGCCTAAAAGGCGAAGCTATTTCTGAAGCAGCAAGAATTGTGATGATTGCTGATGTCTTTGATGCATTAACCATGTCTCGTCCTTACAAAGATGAATGGCATATAGATAAAGCATTTTCTATTTTAGAAAAAGATGCGGGTAGTCACTTTGATAAGCGTCTAGTTGATTTATTTATTTCAATAAAAGTTGAGATTTTAGAAATTAAAGCTCATTGGGACAGTAAATCTGGAAGTTAAGGGTTACTCTTTAAACCTCTGCTGCTTTCTAAGCCTTGGACTTTATTAAACTTAGTGTTTTTTACTGTGGTACCAGTAAAGTTAGCATCTGAAATTTTTGTTGATGTTAAGTTAGCATTATTTAAGTTCGCTTTGGTAAAATCCGCCGCAGTTAAATCACTTGAGAGTAAGTTTACATTATTTAAATTAGCACTGGTTAAATTTGCAAACCGAAGCGTGCTCCGACTTAAATCAGCATTATTTAAATTAGCGTGACTCAAATTTACTTTATTTAAGCTAACATGCATTAAACCCATCGGCTGATTTTTCATATCAGCGCCCCATTTTACGTTAGTTAAATTAGCTGAACGCATATTGGAGTAATCTAAATTAGCAATGACACGGCTACCGCTAAAATTTGCATAGCTTAGGTCAGAGTGCATCATGCTAACGCCAAAAATGCTCACGTTAGAAAGGTTAGCATGGGATAGATTAATTCGAACCATAACCGTTAGGTCTAAAACGAGGCCTGATAAATTACTATAGCTTAAATCAGCGCCACGTAAATCTGCACCCCATAAATCAGCATTGCGAAAGTCTAATTTAGACAAATTAAGACCCTTTAGGTCTTTTCGCCTTAAATTTGCTGGCTGATCTTTACTCGCTTGTTTTAATAATTTAATAATCTGTTCGCGATTAAAATCAGCCGCATAGCTGACGCTAGGTAAACTTAACATAAGTAATAAAGCTATTTTTTTAAATGATCCCATGAGAGCTTACCTAGCAGAGCAGTTTAAATTAAAATAATCCAAGTTGTACTTGTGCGACTTCAGACATCATGTCGCGAGACCAAGGCGGATCTAATACAATTTCGACATTAACCGTTTCTACCCCTTCTAATGCACGGATTGATTTTTCTACATCGCCCTGAATAACTGGCCCCATACCGCAACCAGGAGCTGTTAGCGTCATCATGATATGCACGGAATTTTTATTATCACCTAAGCTTTCAACATTGCAGTGATAGACTAGGCCTAAATCAACAATATTGACGGGAATTTCGGGATCATAAACCGTTTTCATAACTTCCCAGCAATTTTTTTCAACGGCAATCGAATCAGTTTCTGAGACTAATGTTTTAAGTTCATGAACTTCTTTGCCTAAAGCATCAGCATCGGTGCTGGAAATTCTAACCATGTGCCCATGGTCAGTAACAACGGTGTAGTTATTTCCTAATGCTTGGTGAATGGTAACTTCTTTACCTTTACTTAATGTCCCATGGTTGCCATCGGGAATAAGGACGACATTAACATCGCGTGTTAAAGTAATTATTTCTCTTTCTGACATAGTCTTATAGGTTGAAGGTTCTTGCATCAATAGCTTGCCCTGTTATACCGATACTTTTATCGCTAAATAAGTAAAGGTAAGCGGGAGCTATTTCTGTCATTGCAGGGAGTTTTTCTTTATTTTCTGCTGGAAAAGCTTTTTTTCTTAAGGGTGAATTAACAGGTCCTGGGATTAAAGTATTAACCCGGATTTTTTTAGCGCCTTCTAGTTCATCTGCTAAAATTTTTGCATAACTCTCTAAGGCTATTTTTGATACGCCATAAGCACCTGAATAAGCTTTTGCTTGTCGTGCATGAGAGTCACTGGTAAACACAATTGAAGCGTGCTCCGATTTTTCTAATAAGGGTAAAAGAACTTGGGTTAGTAGAAAGGGGGCATTCAAATTAACATTCATTGTATGTCCCCATGCCATTGTTTTATGGATTGATAGGGGAGTGAAACTATCAAATTCATTAGCCGAATGTAAAATACCGTTCAGCTTGCCAAAGTTTTTTTCAATAGCAGCTGCCATTTCATGATATTGGACTTCAGAGGCACCCGCTAAATCAAAGGGGTGTAAAGTGGGGGTTGGTGAGCCGCTATCAACAATGGCATCATAAATTATCTCTAATTTTGGAATGTTCTTATCTAATAAGATAATTGTGGCACCTTGCTTAGCTAAAGTAAGCGCGGCCATGCTTCCTAGCCCACCGCCAGCACCAGTAATAAGAATAGTTTGCTTACTTAAAGGCATGAGTATAAGTTTTTATCCAGTCTAAAATTTGTAAAGGGTGGTCGATTAAAACATCAGCCCCCCATGATTCAGGCGTATCATCAGCCTTTAAAAAACCGTAAGTGGCAGCAAATGTTTTCATATTGACATAATTCCCTGCCGTTATGTCGTGCTGTGCGTCACCAATATAGAGGCATTGCTTGGCGGACACTTCAACTTGCTTGCAAGCTGCAAGCATAGGCTCTGGGTGTGGCTTGCTATGTGCAGTGGTGTCACCACAAATAAGGCAAGCTGACCGCTCAAATAAATTCAAAGCCTTCATTAGAGGAATGGCAAGGCGTTCCCGTTTATTAGTCACAATTCCCCACGGAATTTCATGTGTATCTAAAGTCTCTAAAATAGTTAGCATACCTTCATAAGGCTGAGTAAAGTCAGCAATATGAAGTTCATAATAATCAATGAGCCAGTTTAATATTTCATTTTTTCTGTTTTCATCGGTATGAGCAGGCACAGATTGCTCAATCATTGCTAAAGCACCGTAAGAAATGAAAGGCGTAATCTCAGCCTCTCCCACGCTTGAAAAACCAAAATTTAATAGCGCTTTATTTAAGGCGGTTATTAAGTCAGGTGCGGTGTTGAGCAATGTGCCATCTAAATCAAAAAAAACAGCCGCTAGTGGGAAATCAGTGTGCATATTAATTATTCAGGGCGTTTATAAGCGGCGATGTAATTAATATCTATATTCTTCCCTAAGCTAAAGCTTTTAGTTAAAGGGTTGTATTGAATACCAATCATATCAACTAGCTCTAAACCAGCATTACGTGCAGATTGGCTAAGCTCAGAAGGTTTAATGAACGTTTTGTAATCATGTGTGCCAGCCGGTAGCATTTTTAATACATGTTCAGCAGCAACAATCGCCATTAAATAGGCTTTAGGTTGACGGTTAAGTGTTGAGAAAAACACGTAACCACCAGGTTTGACCATTTTTGCGCAGGCAGCGATGACTGACCCAGGTTCAGGAACGTGCTCTAGCATCTCCATGCAAACAATATGATCAAAGCTTGCTTCTTCAATATCAGCAAGGGATTCGGCGCTGATTTTTTGGTATTTCGCTGTAGAGCCTGATTCTAAACCATGTAAATCAGCAACATCGAGTAATTCTTGGCTAAGGTCTATACCTGTAATGTTGGCCCCTTTATTAGCCAGACCTTCGGTTAAGATTCCGCCGCCACAGCCCACGTCAACCATACGTTTATCTTGTAAATTAATAAATTGCTGTATAAATTTAATACGTAATGGGTTGACATCATGCAGCGTTTTAAACTCTCCATTTCTGTCCCACCAGCGTTCAGCTTGAGAGCCAAATTTATTAATTTCGTGTAGATGTACGTTTTCAGTGCTCATAATGATTAGGAAACCTATGCGTTTTTGGCTATTCTATACTAAAATAGTAGGTTATTGAAGGCGCTAAATTTTTTGTGTCTAGCTATATCAATAAACGATGTGATTAATAGCGGTATAATAGCATTTTTTGATAACAAAATTTAGAGTGTTGTGGGACGAATAGCGATTTTTACGGACGATCCAGGGTGGCATGGTAAGCAATTAAGCCAGGCTTTTGCAGCCAAAGCGTATGAGGCAACTTATGTCTCCTTGACGGAATGCAGGATTCAACTGCAAGATAAATGCTTGCCTTTATATATACCTCATTTTGAAGAAAGCTTGCCTGATGCTGTGTTTGTGCGCGGCGTTCCAGGGGGAAGTTTGGAAGAAGTGGTTCTTTATTTAGATATTCTTCATGCGCTAAAAATAATGGGCATCCCTGTCTATAATGATGGGCATGCAATCGAGCGTAGTGTTGATAAAGGTATGACTAGCTTTTTATTACAGCAAGCAAAACTACCAACACCACAAACTTGGGTGTTACGAGATCGTGTTGAAGCATTGAAAATTGCTGAGCAAGAGTTAGCGCAGGGGCATCAATTAATTAGTAAGCCTATTTTTGGTTCCCAGGGGGAAGGAATTAGGCGCATAGAAAAGAAAACTGATTTACTTTGGTTAAGCCATAGCCAAGGCGTGTATTATTTGCAGCGATTTATAAAGTGTGCAGGTGAAGGTTATTCTGATTGGCGAGTCTTTGTTGTGCACGGAGAGGTTATCGCAACAATGCAGCGCTGTGGTGTGCATTGGCTTAATAATGTTGCAAGAGGTGCAAGTTGCGTACAGCAGCAAGCAAGTACGGAAATGGCTGAAATTGCGATTAAAGCAACGGCTGCATTGCAAATGAATTATGCGGGTGTCGATATTATTTGTATGCAAGACGGGGGCTATCAAGTGATCGAAGTGAATAGTATCCCTGCATGGAAAGGCTTAGAAAGTGTCTGTGGAATCAAAGTAGCAGAAATTTTAGTTGATGATTTATTAACTCAGCTCAAATAGTTTAAGGAATTTAGAGAGATAGCCATGTTAAATCAGCAGCAATTAAGTGATGCATATCAGCATGCTTGTGAGGTAGAGCTACAGGCGTTTAAACCGGGTAATGTGAGTATTTATGCCGATGGGCATGATATGACGGTTGAAGACTTTCGTATTAGTGCTAAAAAAAGTGCAGTTCCTTTGACTAACTCGGCATACTCCTTAGGGGAACGAATTTATTATGCGGTCAAAGCAACACGTGATGCGGTGGGTTGCAATACTAATTTAGGCATTATTTTATTAGCAGCCCCATTAATAATAGCGGCTGAAAAGTCTGTTACAGAGCAAGACTTAAAAGAGCAGTTAGCATTCATTTTAAATAGCACAACAGTGGCAGATGCTGACTGGGTTTTTCGGGCAATTTCATTGGCTTCGCCCGGTGGCTTAGGTGGTGCTGATGAGCAAGATGTGAGCGAAGCCGCAAGTGTGACATTAAAGGGAGCCATGCAGCTAGCAAGTCAGCGCGATAGAATTGCCTTACAATATGTAACGGATTATAAAGATATTTTTGATTTTCTGATTTTAAGGTATAATAATGCGTTCAATCGGTGGGGTGATACAGGTTGGTCGGCGGCGGCAGTATTTGCAGCAATGTTGGCTAAATATCCTGATAGTCATATCGAACGAAAATACGACAATCTTCACACTAGGATGGTGATGGATACGATGGCTTTGGTTGATGATAAGCTATCTACAACAGAAAGACCTGAGCAATTAGAGGATTATCTACGTAATGTAGATACCGAGTTCAAGTCTGCTGGAATTAATCCAGGGACAACAGCGGATTTAACGGTAATAACGGTTTTGGTGGCAACATTACAGCAGTTATTGAGTTAGAGTAAGTTGTTTGGCTTATGAGTCGTTGTCATCCAATATAAATTGAAGTATTAGGGGACATTTTCAATGTCAATTTTAGATAAAGTTTTTTCATTTTTTTCTGAGGATCAAAGTAACATGGCTAAAATCAATAACTTACGTGTAGGTGAATCTTTAAACGGCGACGGTAACGAAGTTGCTCACATTGACTTAATGATGGGACCTCGTGGTTCTGCTGCTGAGTCTGCATTTGCTAACTGCCTAACAAACAACAAAGATGGTTTTTCTAGCCTTCTAGCTGTTGTTGCTCCTAACCTTATGGTTAGACCTGCAACTGTTATGTTCAACAAAGTAACAATCAAAGGTTCTAAGCAAGCAGTTCAAATGTTCGGCCCTGCTCAACGTGGTGTTGCAATGGCTGTTGCTGATTGTGTTGAAGATGGAACTATTCCTGCAGACGAAGCTGATGATATCTTCATCTCTGTTGGTGTTTTCATTCACTGGATGGCTGAAGATGACGCAGCTATCGAGAAAAACAACTACGATGCTGTTAAAGCTTCAATCAAGAATGCTGTAGCTGGTACACCAACAGCTGCTGAAGTTGTTGCTGCTAAAGCAACTTCTGAGCATCCTTTTGCTGCAAACAAAGTATAATTTAACGGCGATTTTTTAAATCGCTTTAAGTTACACAGAGTTTAAGAAAATGCCTCGATTTATCGGGGCATTTTTTTGCCTGGTGATTAGTTTTAAATGTGAATTAAGGGTCAATATGCGGACTATTTAGTGAGTAGTTATAAGCTAAATCTTTAGCTAACCATCAGCAGGATATTGAAAAAAACAATTAAAAAACCTACAATGTATTACAAAGAAATATTTTATAGAGGCTGTTATGGGTGTTACAAGCGTAAGGTTACAACCTGAAATTGAAAATCCTCTGGAGGACTTGTCAAAAAAACTTGATAGAAGCAAGAGCTACCTTATTAACCAAGCAATTAAGGAGTTTCTGGCTAGAAAATCTCTTGAGGATCAAAGGTGGGTTGAAACTATTGAAGCGATTGATTCTGTCAAGTCTGGAAAATTGATTGAAGAAAAAGAAGTCATTAACTGGCTTGAAAGCTGGGGTATGGATAATGAGGTTGAACCGCCAAGTCTATGAGGATTTCATATACACCAGAATCAATAGATGATTTAAAGAAGCTTAGAGAATTCATTGAGGTAAAAAATCCGTTAGCTGCCCAGCGGTCGCAGCCTCAATATTAAAAGGGATAAGTCAGCTAAAAATGTTCCCATATTTAGGGGTGGAAGTAGAGCAAGCACCAAATCCAAAGATGGTTCGAGATTTAATTATTGATAACTAGATTGCTCGCTATTTAATACGTTCTAAGAATGTAGATATTTTAAGGATATGGCATCACAAAGAAGATCGCTTATAACAAAAACCCAGCTGACCGTTTCCATAGGTCGTGGAGCATCTGCTGGCGGTAAGTGTCCGTATTTTTGCTTGTACGTCTTAGCAACAGCTAATGCAGGCATAGTGCTCCTAAAGGTTCCTAGCAGGAACCTATGAGGGTCCCGATTAAATATTTCGGGAATAACCGTCATTATTTATTGGGATTGGTATAACACATTGTTAGGCTAAAAATTGATGACGTACTTTGATAAAGAAAATAAATTCTTGAATTAAAACAAGTGAATTTAAAATAATGCAAAACCATAAGAATGGTTGCATTATTATATGCATTATTTGGTATGGGGCATCTACTGTTTCATATGGGAAGCGAAGATTTGAAGGTGAATACACTCCCATAGATAAAACATCACCATTCGCAAATTTATATAAGATATACAATGGAATTATATTTATAATACTTTGCAGTACTAATAAAAAAATATATGTTTTCTGTTTTTTTACCCCTAGTATGAAAAAAAAACTTATTATAGAATTGCTTAAGCCATAGAAAAAAAAGCTAAAAATGAAGAAAAATATTACTCGAAATGTTTTCCATAATCGGTAATGTTCCATCAATTCAGGTGATGTATTGTTCATAATGTAGTTATAAAACAACACATCGCTTACTATAAAACTAATATTAATGGTTATAACAAAAATATATAACCATTTTTTAATAGACATTGAGCTAGCTAAGTTTGAAAAAATTAATTGAAATAAAAGTATTTATTTTCATAATGGTAAGTTTTCGGTGTTTTGCAAGGTAGTTGTCGCTTAAAGTTTTAAGCTGCTTCTTTATTTTGCTCTGGATTTAGCTCCACAGCGAGACTGTAAATAATTCTGTGTAACTGCCATTTTTAAATATGATCTTTTAAT
>DAOUSK010000061.1 GCA_030627265.1 Methylococcaceae bacterium | reverse complement strand
CTACTTAAGTCAGCAATTCTCATTATGGATTCTTCCTTAGCCAGTTTCTGAATTAGGGGGGCTAAAATTCCGATTTTTCGATGTATTAGACCAGCCTTCTAGCATAAAAGTGAGTAGGTGCTCCCAGCTATCAAAGCAAAAATACGTTGTAAGTGCCTTCATATTATAACTCCCCAAACTATCAAGACACTTATTTCAGATTCCTTATTTACTCTCGTTAAGCTGCTTCTCTTGACGGTGTATTCAATAAAATATTTTCTTTGTACACAGCCATCGGTTTTTTATAATCGAGCGTTTCATGGAATCGCTTGTGATTATAGAATTCAATATAATTGTTAACGTCATCGTTTAATTCTGTAATTGTGTTGTATTCATTTAGGTAAATACGCTCACATTTTGCACTACGCCAGAATCGCTCGATACAGATATTATCGGTTGCTCGGCCTTTTCCATCCATAGAGATAGTAATCCCTTTGTTTTTCAGGCGCTGTGTATGAATTTCGCTGGTATATTGACTTCCTTGGTCGGTATTCAATATTTCAGGGGATCTGTAATGGTTTAGGGCATCATTCAGTACATCCATCGCCAGTGTGCAGTCCATGCTGTTGAATATTTTATGGGAGAGAACGGCTTTAGAATGCCAATCGATAATCGCCGCCAAATAAACCATGCCGCCTTTTATTTTAATATACGTAATGTCAGTGCTCCAGACCTGGTTCGCTTTAAATATATCAAGTCCAGGTAGCTTGTAGCTATGTTTTCTGTGCTCTTTAATCGGTGTCGTGGTGCTGACTTGTTTAACAGCGAGGACGGCTTTTAAGTTCATTTCCTGCCGATAACTGGCCACTGTATTCAAGCTGACTGTAAAATTATCTTCCAGCAATTGCTGGTGCACTTTAGCAGCGCCATAAATCGGAATTTCTTCAAATATCCGTTGAATACGTTGTTTTATTTGTGTTTTCTTAGTTCGGGTGCTTTTTTATAATAAAAACTGCTTCTATTCAGGCCAAGTAATGCGCACTGACCCTTGAGTGATAAGGTTGTCAGCTTGGGCTCAATCATTTGTTTTTTATCAGATGAGGCCAAGCTTTTTAGCTTTTTTTCTAGCCATTCCTTTTCAACTGTTACTTTACCCACTAATTTCATGAGTATTTCACTCTCGTCCTGAGCCTGTGCCAGTTCTTCTTTATACTCTTTTATTATCCATCGCAATCACAGCGTTATCCAGAAATATCTTTTTCCAGTTATTGAGATTTTGAGGCGTAATATTATTAGCACTGGCTATTTCAGTGACTGTTTTTTAATTTTTTAAGAGTTCTAGGAGGAGTTTGCTTTTAAACTCAGCATTATAAACCGTTCTTTTTTTGCTCATGTCATACTCCAATTTTTAGATAATTTTACGGCGATTGGAATAAGGCATCTAATTTTTGTGTCGGAAATTATTGGGGGATTATATTTTTTTAGTTTGCTAAAAAGACTGAATTTTATTCAGTTAATTAGTGTCATCAAAATGTCATAATATCTTGCTACTATTTAATCATCAAATTTTAATGTATATAACTGTACATATGATATTAATTAAATCTTATGAAGGTAACTATGAATACATCTAGTCTGGCAACACCAGGAGAATTAGATCCACCGAATGATTCTACTAACTCTCATTGGCCACAATGGTTATTCATTGTAGCGTTAGTGTATCTATTACTTGTAGCTGTCTCATTAATTGGTGGTGGTTTTAAAATTGCTGCCGGAGATCAGGCTAAAGAGCTGTTTGCTTTTGCAACTAACCCTATTGTTGCACTGGTGGTAGGAACCGTTGCAACAGCTTTGATACAGTCTTCCAGTACCGTTACCTCTATTATTGTCGGCTTGGTTGCTGGTGGTTTACCTGTGGAAATTGCGATACCCATGGTCATGGGAGCCAATATCGGTACGACCATAACAAATACCATAGTGAGTCTTGGGCATGTTAAGCAAAATGATGAGTTTCAACGAGCATTTGCAGCTGCCACGATTCACGATTTTTTTAATGTCCTAAGCGTGCTTATTTTTCTACCTTTAGAGATTGCTTTCGGTTTTCTCGATAAAACTGCCGCATTCATAGCTGAAAATGTCGTTGGCGGGGATGGTATGTCGATGAAGGGGCTAAATTTTATCAAACCGTTGGTTAGCCCACCCGTGAAGTTCATTCAAAATACTGTTCTGGATTCATTTTCGGATATGGTGATGGGTATCGCCATGGTCGCACTAGGAATTACAGCCATTTTTCTTGTTATTACCTTGATAGGCAAGTTATTGAAGGTGCTTATGGTTGGTAAAGCAAAGGAGATATTGCATGCCGCTGTGGGGCGGGGGCCAGTATCAAGTATCGCATCAGGTACATTAATGACAGTTTTGGTTCAGTCATCATCTACCACAACAAGTCTGATAATACCTTTAGCAGGGAATGGGGTATTTAGTCTACGTCAAATATACCCGTTCACTCTGGGAGCTAATATTGGTACTTGTATTACAGCATTGCTTGCTGCAACAGCTATTACAGGACCTAATGCCATTTTTGCATTAGAAATTGCGTTAGTACACTTTTTATATAACCTAACAGGTGTGGTTGTGATTTATGGTATTAAATTTTTAAGAGAAATTCCGATATGGGCCGCGCTGAAACTTGCCGAGGTAACGGTGAAACATAAAATATATGCCGCTATTTATATTGGCTCGGTTTTCTTTGTCCTTCCAGCATTATTAATTGGAATAAGCCAAACTATGGGTTGGTAACATCATAAAATTTACAAGGATAAAATCAGATGAATATTCAACAATCACGAAAAAATGAGCTTGAACAAAAGATTCACGAACTTGAGGAATCTTTGTCAGCGCTAAAGCTTCAACTTAAGCATCAGGAAGAAAAGGAACAGCATAAAGCAATAGATAATCTGGATTTTTATCTTGATCAAGTTGATAATAAATATGAAAATTTTCGTATTTTTCGCTCTATCATTGCAGAGGAATTTCGTGAGATTTTTAATAAACCTTTACGCAACGACGATTCTGTAGACAGGAGCTAGAACAATGCATACCCAATCAGGCTTAATACTGACTGCTTTATTATTTTCTATCTGTCCTTTAACAATGGCAGGAGAAGAAACCGTTATTTCCTTTGACAAAGTTCCTGAAGAAATACTGAATAAAGCTAAAAAATTGCTCCCGGAAGCTCAGTTTAAAACAGCTAATATAGAAACAGAGGACGATGGCACACAGACATATGAAATTCAGGGCATACTTGCCGATGGCCGTAAAGTAGAAGTGGATGTGTTAGAAAATGGAAAAATAGAGGAATTTGAAGTCGAATTTACTCAGGATTTAGTTCCAGGTGCGGTGCTTAAAGCTTTAGAGAAAAAACTACCTGACTTTGAAATAACTTATATTGAAGCGAGTCACTCAGCCAGCAAAAAAGTTATAAAATACGAATTTGTTGGGACTCTAGCAGGTAAAAATCTGGATGTAGAAGTTTCAGCTGATGGTCGAAAGATTGAACTAGCCGATCAATAAAGAGCAGGTAAAAATTCTGTATAACAGACATATAAATTACAGTCTTCTAAAAGCAGCGGTGACTTTCATAAAGAAAGTCACCGCTGCTTTTACTTAATGAACAATACTAAAATAATATTACTCGATCATTGTGCGAATTGGCACTGGCTCAACGGCAAACAAACCAATGGGGGTCAGACTCGATTGAAATAAATATATTAATAATCAATTGCTTATATTTTTTATTTTACAATCGAGTCTAACCCTTTTGATGCCATACTTGATAATGAACAAAAACAATACGAGGACTCATAATGAAAGACGCATATGATTTTTCCAATGCAGAACGTGGGCACTTTTATCGTCCTGATACTGAACTCAAACTTCCTGTTTATTTAGACCAAGATATCGGCAACTGATTTGCTGAAAAGGCAAAGGCTAAAGGAGTGAATTTACAATCATTAATTAATGGTTTATTGCGTAAAGATATTTCTTTAATTGAAGAAGTGGCCGGTGAAGGTTAGTATTAATGCCTATGGAGACAGCCAGCTTGATATTGAACATATCACACTCTTTCGAGGTTTAATTACTTATCAAGTTGGCTGACCCTTGGTATATGTATCCCCCTGAAAAATAAAAGGAGCTTAAATTATTTGTAGAGGAATGGGTTAAGTAGGAGCGGTCTAAATGGACAGGCAACCCCGCTATTTAAAAAGGCTTAACAACCGCTAAAATAATAATGAGTACTAAAAACAAAACAGGGACTTCATTAAACCAACGGTAGAAAACATGGCTGCGTTGATTGTTATCGTGTTTAAAGTCATTTAAAAAACGATAACAGTAATAGTGATAAACCAGTAGACCTGCCAGTAAAGCTAGTTTGGCGTGAATCCAGCCCATGCCAGCGTATAGCGCCCAAGCGTAATCGCCTAGCATCCAAAACCCGAATAGAAAAGTGATCAGCATACCAGGGGTCATAATGCCGTAAAACAGTTTACGTTCCATTACTTTAAAGCGCTCGTTACTAATTTCATCATCACTTTGGGCATGATAAACGTAAAGACGTGGTAGATAAAAAAGTCCCGCGAACCACGTAACCATAAAAATAAGATGTAAGGCTTTTAACCAAAGCATAATTAATCCTTGTGTAAATTAAGTAAAGATTGAATGCGTGTCTGCATTTCAGGTAAATCGAATACGCCGGTTGTTTGATAAACAATGTCGCCAGTTGTATCAATTAAAAAGGTCGTTGGAATTAACTCTACTTGGCCAAAGGCTTTAGCAATACCGCCACGTAAATCTAAAACAATATCATAAGGAATCTGGTGATCTTTACTGGCAGCCACCACGTAATTAGGGCGATCATAATACATAGAGATAGCAAATAACTCTAAACCCTTCTCATGATAGTCTTGGTAGAGTGATTTTAAATCCTCAATTTCTGCTAGGCAGCTTTTACAGTTACTTGCCCAAAAAGTGACTAAAACAACTTTACCCTTTAATTGATGGAGTTGCACTTGAGTATTGCGAATCGTTTTAAGCGTTATATCGGGTGCGGGGCTAGCATAAGCTTGCGAGGTAAACAGTAAGGCTAAAAAAAATGTATAAAATAGTTTAGTTGTCATTGTCGGGTTTATTTTTTTGTACGCTGAAATAGTTATCACAGAGAGATTGGTATAACGGTTTAGGGTTGATTAAACGTGATGTCCCTGTCGCTAAAAAGGCAGCCGCCATAATGGGGATAGAAATTTCGTGGCTATGCGTCATTTCTAAGACAACAACAAAGGCTGTAAAAGGAGATTGCAGCATGCCTGAAAAGTAAGCCGTCACTGTTAATAAAATCATGACCGAAGTGGGGGCGATGGGAAACCAGTCAGCTAAATTTGCACCGATACCAGCACCTGTTGCAATAGCCGGTACAAACAAACCACTGGGAATGCCACTAAAAAAAGTAGCGCAAGTGGCGAGCATTTTATAAAGTGGGAATAAGGGATCTATCGGAGCATCACTGTGAATGATGTTGCGTGTTAATTGATACCCTGTACCAAAGCTTTCGCCGTTAGATAAGTAACCAAGAACAGCAATAAATAAACCACATATAAATGCCACTAGAACAATAGGCTGATTGAGTCTTTTTATATATTTTTGCCCACGAATGATAATTTTACTGAAAACACCGCCTAAAAAACCACCAATGATGCCACAAAATGGGATAGCTAGCCATTGTGTCCCCCACGGAAGAATTAAAAGGTTATCGGTAAAGAAAATATTATGGTTCAAAATAGAATAGGCGGTGACACCCGATAAAATGATCGCGGTTAAAACAAGACTACTAATACGCTCTTCTAAAGTACGCCCCATTTCTTCAATAGCAAACATAATGCCTGCTAACGGCGCGCTAAACATCGCTGCAAATCCAGCTGCACTACCTGCGAGTAATAATCCCTTTGTTGTATAGTGATTTGGGAATTTGATGATTTTACTGAGTGAGGCCATTAGGGATGCCCCTACATGCGTTGCAGGCCCACCAAAGCCAACAGATGCACCGGAAAGTAAGCCCATAATAGGTAATAATGTTTTGCCTAGTGCAATGCGTAACGAGACTAAGTGGGAGCGATCTACGCTTGAATCTAGCTCTAAGGCAAGTTTAACTTGTGGAATACCACTGCCTTGAGCACCAGGGAAAAAACGCACGCCAAGCCATGCCGTAAAAGCTAAACCAAAAGGCGCAATAATGAAGTTAAACCAAGGGAAGGCCAGAGAAATAGAACGATAAGTTTGTCCTGCCCATTCGCTTAATAAAGTCATTGTAGCGATGAGTAAGCCAATTAAAATTGCGCCTAGCCAAAAAACAAAGCGCTGCTTCCACGAGGTAAATGAAAAAAAAGATTTTCTATAATTGTCCATAAGAGGGAGAAAAAAAGCTTATTGTTGCGTAGGTAATAAAAAAGCTTAAAAAAATACAATTTAAATTTCCTTAATGGGTGAAATTATAGCAAAATTGACAGTCTTTTAGACTATTTATACTTTGAATAAATACGGGCAGAGTATAATTTTAATTTGAGACCTATCTTTTATGAAAAAAATACTAATTTCCGATAAGTTGGCTGATGCGGGTATCAACTATTTAAATGAGCAGGATGGCATACAAATTCATATTGATACGGGAATGACGCCTGAGCAACTTTGTGATGTGATCGGTGACTATGATGCTTTATTGATTCGCAGTGATACAAAAGCAACGGCTGATGTTATTCGTGCAGGAAAAAATCTTAAAGTGATTGGTCGAGCTGGAATTGGTGTTGATAACATTGATATACCTGCCGCAAGTGAGCAAGGTGTGATTGTAATGAATACACCTGATGCTAATGCAACGACAACGGCAGAACTCGCCATCGCCCATATTTTTTCTTTAAGCCGTAATTTGCCCGCAGCAAACCAATCATTACGCGCAGGTAAATGGGAGCGTTCAAAATTAGTGGGAGCTGAAGTTTCGCATAAAACCATCGCTATTTTAGGTTTTGGCACGATTGGACGAATTGTAGCGCGTAAAGCAAATGGTTTAAATATGCGCGTGATTGCTTATGATCCCTTTGTTACTCCCGATATTTTTGCTGATTGCGGTGCAGAACCCGTTAGCTTAGAAGAATTAGTGGCACAAGCAGACTATTTAACCCTGCATTGTCCTATGATGGATAAAACACGCGGCATTATTGGTACTGAGCAACTAAAAAACATGAAAAAATCAGCTAGACTGATTAATTGCGCGCGTGGTGGTTTAATTGATGAAGCGGCGCTTTATGATGCTTTAAAATCAGGTGAAATTGCAGGGGCTGCTTTAGATGTATTTGAGCAAGAGCCGCCTAAAGACTCGCCTTTATTCGAATTAGATAACATCGTTTTTACGCCGCACTTAGGGGCTTCAACGCGTGAAGCACAAGTTGCAGTAAGTGTTGAAATTGCACGTCAAGCAGTGACCTATTTAAAAACAGGCGAAGCAATTAATGCGCTAAATGTACCGCGCTTGTCTGCCGAACAGTTAAAAAAATCAGAACCTTACATGGGTTTAGCAACTAGCCTAGCAAAAGTTTTATCAGGCTTAGCGACGCAACCCGTTGAAGAATTAAAAGTTTCATTATTAGGTAAAGCGGCAGAAGCCAGTGCTCGTCCTGTTTCTGTTGCGGCATTGGTGGGCTTGTTATCAGGTAAAGTCTCTAGTCCTGTTAATAGCGTCAATGCTGAAGGGCTTGCAAAGCGCCAAGGGATTGCATTAACGGAATCACAAAGTGAAAAAAGTGAAGGGTATGTTGCACTGGTAGAAGTAACGGCTGTTTGTGGTGATGATACTTTAAGTGTCACAGGAACTTTATTAGGTGATAAACATCCGCGTATTGTTAACATTAATCAATTTGAAATTGAAGTGATTCCTGAAGGCATTTTATTAGTGACTCAGCATAATGATAAACCAGGTGTTATTGCGGCTATCACTCAGTTGTTGGGTAGTGCACAGGTTAATATTTCACGTATGCAAGTCGGTGTTTCAGAAAATGCTGAGCAAGCAATGGCTGTGATTAGTATTTCTGAAAAAATAGAGGATTCTTTATTACAGCAAGTGCTTGAAATTAGTGCAGTAACATCAGCCCGCCAAATTGAAATGTAATGGATGAATTTTTAGCTACCGCAATTGATGAAGCTAAAAAAGGCTTAGCCGATGGGGGAATACCCCATTGTCTCGGTGCTCGTTATTGATGGTATAATCGTTAGCCGTGGACATAATCAGCGCATTCAAAAAGGCAGTGCAATTTTACATGCAGAAATGGATTGCTTGAATAATGCAGGGCGATTAATGGCTGCCGATTATCAGCGCTCAATTTTATATAGCACTTTATCGCCTTGTGATATGTGTAGTGGCGCAGCATTACTTTATGGTATCCCTAAAATTGTTGTTGGTGAACATAATAGCTTTCTAGGGCCTGAGGATTACCTAAAATCGCGTGGTGTACAATTGGAAATATTATATGATTTAGAGTGTCGGCAGCTAATGGAGTCATTCATAAAAAATAACCCTTCTTTATGGTATGAAGATATAGGCAAGGAAATAATTTGATGAAATTTGATGAAATTTGATATTGTTTGTTTTGATTTTGATAGCACATTAAGTGCTATGGAGGGAATCGATGCGTTAGCGGAAAAAGCAGGTTTCGGTGCGGAAATGGCAGCTTTAACCAATGCGGCAATGAATGGTGAAGTGGCGTTGGAAGAAGTTTATGCGCAGCGACTGAATTTTATCAGGCCAAATAAGGCTGATATCGATTGGTTAGCGGAGGAGTATATAAAACATCAGCTAAAAGGCATTGAGGCTGTTTTTAAACAGCTACAAAATGCAGGGGTAGCCACACATATTATTAGTGGAGGGCTAAAGCAAGCTATTTTACCTTTAGCCGCGACTTTAAATGTACCGGCTAATCAGGTGCATGCTGTTGATCTACTCTGGAACGCACTAAATGAATATGAAAATTTCGATGAGTCATCTCCACTAGTCAGAAGCGGCGGTAAAGCAGAGGTATGCTTGCAGTTAAATCCTAATCAATTACAATTAGCGATGATAGGCGATGGGAAAACGGATATGGAAGCTAAAACAGTTGGGGCCTTTTGTATCGGTTTTGGTGGCGTAGTAGCGAGACCTTTAGTGAAAGAACAAGCTGATGTTTTTATTGAAAAAACTGATTTACAGGCGGTGTTACCGTATTTACTTTAATATTGATGTTTGGAAAAAATTATGAAAAAATTTAAATTAATACTAACAGCTATTTTGATGACAGCTACATTTTCAGTCTTTGCAGAAGAAGGCTTTCAACTGGTGTCAGAAGATGAGTATAGAGAGCAAATTTCTTTCGAACGTCCCTTTGATCGTACACGAGGGATGATTGTTAGAGGAAGTCCTAAAATTAATATTCATAAACCTTCTATTTCAAATGCGGTTACGTCACCCATTAATATAGACATTAGTTTTGAAGCGGACGAAGGTGCAACCATTGACATAGAATCCATAGAGGTTTTATATGGTTGGTTATTTGATATAACAGACAGAATCAAAGAGCATGGACAATTATCTGCCAAAGGGTTACTAGCGTCGAATGTAACGCTACCAGAAGGCAATCATACAATTAAACTTGTGATTAAAGATAATAAAGGTAGAAAAGGTGTTAAAGAGTTTTTAATTTCAATTGAAAATTAAATTAATTTACATAAAACTTTAGCATTACGCGCAGGGTTGTAGCTTGTTTGTAAGCCATTAGGTAATTGATTGGCATCTTTCTCACTAAATCCTCTTTCTATAAACCATTGCATGGATTGTGTGGAGAAGGCAAAAACTTGGCTGAAGCCTTGTTGCGCTGCTTTTTTTAGTAATTCTTCTAATAACTGATTGCCCCGTGCTGATTTTTGATAATCGGGGTGGATAGCAAGACAGGCAATGAGGCCTGTTTGGCTATCTTCTATCGGGTGCAAAGCAGTGCAGCCTATAATCAAACCATCGCGTTCAATAATAATATAATCAGCAATATTAATTTCTAGCTGCTCAGGCGAACGTGAGATTAAAATGCCTTTTTTTTCTAAGGGCGAGATAAGCTCTAATATGCCCGGAATATCACTGATAATAGCAGGGCGTAATGCTTCAAACTGAGTCGAGCTTATTAAAGTTCCAATACCATCACGGCTAAATAACTCAGTCAGTAAAGCGCCATCAATTAGTCGATTAAGAATATGCACACGTTTAACGCCGGATTGACAGCCATGAATGGCCGATTTTAACGCTTGTTGTGTGCTGGTTGCTAATTGCGACTCTAGGTTAATAAATCGTTTTGTTTCATGGGTTGTCATCTGGGCGATTAATTCACCGCTTGCAGATTGGCAACTTTGCTCGGTCATTAAAATGAGTTTTTCTGCTTGCAAAGAAATAGCGATTTCTGTCGCCACTTGCTCGGCAGACAAATTAAATAAATCACCGCTGGGTGAATAGCCAATGGGGGAGATTAAAGTGATATTTCCACAATCTAATTGCTGTTGAATAGCGGTATTATCAATACGCCGAACCTTACCTGTATATTGAAAATCTACCCCTTCAATAACGCCTAAAGGCTGCGCGGTAATGAAATTCCCCGAGATAACCCTAAGCTTTGCTCCTGACATCGGTGAGTTAGCAACACCTTGAGAGAGTAATGCTTCGATATCAACACGGACTAAGCCTGCAGATTCTTTAACACACTGTAAGGACTGTTTACCTGTAATGCGTAAAGCCTTGTAAAATTGCGAAGATTGCCCGCGTATTTTCAGTGCATTATCAATTTGTGGGCGAATACCATGTACTAAAACAAGACGAATACCTAAGCTATTTAGTAGGGCAAAATCGTGAATGAGGTTTGTGAAACTATCATCCAATAAAGCTTCACCACCAAAATAAATAACAAAAGTACGGTGGCGATGTGCATGGATGTAAGGCGAAGAATCTCTAAACCAATTAACAAAAGAAGCGTTAGTATTCAAAATATTGACTCATAAAAGTTAAAAACTCAAAAGTATTATGCGTAGGTTGGGCTGAAGCATGAAGCCCAACATCTGATGCTAGGTAAGTCATTGATTGTTGGGCTTCGCAAGCTCAGCCCAACCTACGAAACTCATCAATGAATGGGGCGCAGGTCTTTAGCCTGCATTAATACAAAAGCAGGCTAAAGACCTGCGCCCCATTTTTGTGAATAATGAAAGTGATATCAAAAAGGGGTTAACAATTAAGCTTGTAGCTGCTTTAAATCAGCTAATAATTCCTGACTATGCAAACTAGGCGAGACTGAGCGATAAATCTGCATAATTTTCCCTTCAGGGCTAATAATAAAACTATGTCGTTTACTAAATTTAATCGGACCTAATTTGAATAAAGCATTGTAACTCGCGCTGACTTTACCATCGGTATCGGCAAGCAGCAGGAAATTTAAAAACTGCTGATCGATAAATTTCAAATGGCTTTCACTGGTATCTGTGTTGATGCCAATAACAGTGGTATTTAAATCAGTAAATTGTTGATTATCATCGCGCAGCGCACAAGCTTCCTTAGTACAACCTGGGGTATTATCTTTTGGGTAAAAATAAACAACTAACCATTGGCCATGAAAGCTATTTAATGTGTGTGTGATTCCTTGTGCATCGTTTAAGGAAAAATCGGGGGCTTGTTGGTTAATAGATAACATATTTATATCCAAGTAGTAAAAGGTTCTACCAAAACAGTGCTATTGATAGCGACGTTTTCTTGTTCACGATTTAAGACTATATAACAATTTGCACGACTACTGGCACTTAATATATTAGAGCCTTGTTTACCAGCAGAAATTACTTCAAATTCCCCTGATTCCGTTTGGCTTAAAATACCGCGCTGAAATTCTTGTCTGCCTGATTTTTTAAATAAAGGACTTTTACAAGTGGCTTGAAAACGCAGCGCTTTTTTAAGACCTAAACCAGATAATTGGTGCAATGCAGGTGTAACAACTTGCTGGAATGTAGCAATAACAGAAATAGGATTACCGGGTAGTCCAAAAAAGCAACATTTGCCAATTTGACCAAAAGCCAACGGTTTTCCGGGTTTAATCGCTAACTTCCAAAAATCGACTTGTCCGATGTCAGTTAAAATTTCTTGAATAAAATCAGCATCGCCAACTGAAGCGCCGCCGGTACTGATAATGACATCATGATTTTTTGCCGCAGTAACTAAGCAGTCCTTTATTTTATCTTTATCATCAGGCATAACACCTAAATCATTAAAGCGATAACAAGGGTCGACAAGCAAAGCCGCTAAAGTATAACGGTTACTATCATAAATTTGTCCGAGTGCTAATTCACTACCAATAGGACTTAATTCATCACCGGTCGAGAAAAAAGCAATGCGTAATTTACGCTTTACCTTTATTTCATAAAGTCCTGCTGATGCTAATAAGCCAATATCTGTTGCAGTTAATTGTTTGCCTATGGGTAATAATAGGGCTGATTTTTTAACGTCTTCACCAATAGTACGGGTATGTTTACCCGCTGGTGTTTTATTAGGAAAGTGAATCCAAGCATCAAGCGCATTGACTTCTTCCTGCATAATGACGCTATCTAATGCCTCAGGTAAAACAGCCCCCGTAAAAATACGCACACACTCACCGCGTTGCACTTGCCCAGAAAAAGGCTTGCCCGCCCATGACGTGCCTACCAGCTTTAAGCTAAACGCCGAATCGCTTATATCATCACTATGAAACGCATAACCATCCATCGCTGAATTAGGAAAGGGCGGTAAATCAGCAGGTGCTATGCACTCTTGGCTTAAAACACGACCTAAGGCATGGCTTAAAGTAATGCTTTCTTCGCCTGAAAGCACAGGTAAACTCTGATGAATTCGCTCTAAAGCATCGGTGAGGCTTAATAAATTATTATGGCTGCAAATATCACGCATGGGTCATAAACTGTTGAACAAATTGAGCAATACTCGGAACATCATTTAAGTCTAAGCAGGGGATATTATTATTTAAAGCGTGAGACTGATCGCTAGCGAGTGCGATGATTGAATCATCGTTTGGATGCAATAAATCGTGGCCTAAAGCGGGGCGATGTAATTCTATTTTTGGAAAGTCTTCTTTTTTAAAGCCTTCCACTAAAATTAAATCTAATGTTGCTTGATCAAAGTGCTGTAATTGCTCATCTAACTCAGGTTCTTTAGGCGCTGAAAATTCGGTAATAATGGCACGGCGATGGCTAGAAACAAGCATAACAGGGGTTGCACCTGCTTCACGTAAACGAAAGCTATCTTTACCGGGTTTATCAATCTGGAAATTATGATGACTGTGTTTGATTAACCCAACACGGATATCCTGCTGTTTTAACAAAGGAATCAGTTGTGTTAATAAAGTTGTTTTTCCTGTACCGCTAGGCGCGGCAAAACCTAAAATAGGAACACGAGCATTTTTCATCATGGATTAAACAAATAAAGTCAGTTAGCGTAAAATGGCCTCAATTATACGCTGATTATAGTAAAAGAATGATAACGATAGCGACAGAACGATTAAAAGAAATTCCTGTTTTTGGTATAGCGGGTAATTTTGCCGAGCATTTAAGCCAAGCAGGAGAAGATGCTGACTTTGTTAATGTAAAAACAGAAGAGAAAAATGCACCGAAAGGCATTTTTCCTATTTATTTACCTAAGTATGAAAGCTTTGTTGGCACTTTCCCTTTATCGCACGATAAAATTAAAGCAGATTTTTCAGCGCCATTAAATTTACATATGGAACCTGAAATGTGTCTTTTGATAGATGTGAGCTATCAAAATAAAAAAATAACAGCACTGAAGCCGATTGCTTTTTCCGCGTTTAATGATTGTTCTATTCGCAAGCCAAACGCTAAAAAGATTAGTGAAAAAAAGAATTGGGGCGCTGAATGTACCGGCATTGCTAAAAACTGGCTTGAGCTAGATCAATTCAAAGCAGGGGGTATTTTAGATAGTATCCACATTGCTTCGTATATAAAAAGACAGGGTAAATTAATCCAATATGGTATTGATAGCCCTGTGACAGGTTATCAGTATTTTTATGAGAAGTTATTAAACTGGATGCTAAAAACCTTTAATCAGCAAAGCGATTTTGGGCCATTAGAAGCG
>DAOUSK010000122.1 GCA_030627265.1 Methylococcaceae bacterium | reverse complement strand
TAAAATAGACCAAAGCTTTGTGAGAGATATATTGGATGACCCGAATGATTACTCGATAGTCGAAGGTGTTATTGGCTTATCTAATGCCTTTAACCGTCATATTATTGCTGAAGGGGTAGAAACAACAGAGCACGGTCTATTGTTGCTTACACTGGGTTGCCAGTATGCACAAGGCTATGGCATTGCTAGACCTATGCCAGCCGCAGACGTCGAACTTTGGTTAAATAATTACACTGCCAATCCAGAATGGTTGCAGTATGGAGCAAAAAATTACTCCAGAAAAGAAATAAAAATATTATCTTTTCAGCTTATTAGCTCGCAATGGAGAAATAAATTTTCACGCAATATACAGGCAGCAGCCGAAAACTTAAGTAGCTGGCCTATTATGAAAAGTAATCACTGTCATTGTTCTCACTGGATAAAAAGTGAGAAAAATGAGCTTACATTTGAGGAAGCCCAGTTAAATGAATTAGAAGCGGCGCATGATACTGCTCATAACATGGCACTGGCACTACAAACTCAATACCTCGCTAATGATATTCAAGCCGCTCGTGATGGGTTGAGTGAGCTACAAGCTGCATTTGATAGTATGTTAGCTATCAACAAAGCGATGTAATGATCACTTTTCGGTATCCTTCTTATCTCGCATTATCCAACTCCATGCGCGTGATAAGTAAGTAACTGATGTTCGCAGTCTTCTTAAATTCTCATTAAGTTAAGCATATCGAATGGGGCGCAGATTTTAATCTGCTTTATATCATGCTTTGGAGAGATACAAGCCCGTATGGAGGTACGGGATATGGGATAAACAGTGCGTCAAATCCCCGTATTGCGCAAGCTTCATACGGGCTACTTGATGTTATATATAATCAGGACTGATAAAATAGGAGCTCTGCGTAACATCAGTTAAATTGTTGTATAACTGCCGCCGCCCTACATAAATTAGTAGAGTTACCGTTTGTAGGAAGTAGCTTGTTAAGGCGCTAGAGTGAGGTGTCTTGATTTATTGCAATTAAATTTTATATTTTTCTTTATTTATATGAAAGTATTGATTAAAATAGCCTAGCATTTCGATTCATGGTGAACCTGTACTCAAGTACAGTATTGCTATTGAGGTTGTTATGCTATTCTAGCTTCGTACTTTTTACTTTTTACTTTTTACTAAGCTAATCCTGTTGTGAAGCAGGTACAGAAAGTCTCAGGTCTTTATATTAATGTGTAAAGATAGCTGGACTGCATAACTTAGGAATCGACATGAAACTAATATCAAAAATTACTCTTTTAAGTGCGTTATTATTTGCATTTTCTAGTGTTCAGGCGGCAACATCGGAACCAGTAGACCCGTACACGCTTACTTATAGTGGTGCTACTTGGTCAGAAGCTGGGTATACTACAGATGTTTTACTGGGTACTGATGTGCTTGATAATGCAAACCCAGAGACCGAAGCAGCATTTTTAGCTGAGTTTTTAGGGGAGGGCTATACTGCTGAGTCATTCGCAAAGTCAGATGACACTGGTGCAGCTATAGCACATAGTCTATATCAAACTGCTACGCAGTTTGTGGTTGCAATTGATAGTGCTTATGATTTTACTGCAGGATACTATGTAGCGAAATTTGGTGACACTTCTTTAGCACTTAGAAACCTAGACGAGTTAAATAATCTTGTATTTGACTTGTCGTGGTTACCATTAAACAAGCCCGAAAATGCTTTTTTGGGGTTAAGTCACTTTGATCTGATCGATGTGAGTGGCGGTGGCGGTGGCGGTGGCGGTGGTGAAGTCCCTATTCCTGCTGCGGTATGGTTGTTTGGATCTGCTTTAGTAGGGCTGTTTGGCGCAGGTAGAAAACGTTCAAATAATATAGCTTAAAAATTAAAGTATTATTTAGATAAATGGAGGGGAGCTTAGGGCTCCCCTTTTTTATGTGTTTTCAAAAACATTAAATTCAATAAAATAAGTTCTAGGTATAAAGTGGTAGGTTTTGCAAAAAGATGCTCTACCTATCCTACGCGAAACCTTATAAACCACCGCCCATATTGAGAATCGTAGTTTATAAAACTCTCGTCATTCCCGCATGCTTTTAGCATCTAAATAGAGCTAACCTTAATGCTCAGTGTCGTTATTCAACTTAACTATCAATTATTAATTTATGCAAAATACTATTTGGAAAATGGGTGAAAAAAACTGGGGCTTACTAGTGACTGCCCTTGTATTATTGCTAGCTATCTATTGGGATGGTCTTAGTAATTTAATTGTTCGATGGGATAAGCAAGAAGAATATAGCCATGGCTATATGTTGCCAGTACTCACCTTGTATTTCATCTGGCAAAAGAAAAATGAAATTATTCAATCAACATTTAAGCCTTCTTGGTCGGGTTTTTGGTTTGCACTACCAGCATTAATTATTTTTTTAATGGGCGAGGTGAGTGCCTTATTTATTTTAATTCACTATTCATTTGTCGCCGTCTTATTGGCGATGGCGCTATCTATAATGGGCTGGCCAGCTATAAAGCCAGTATTCGTTCCTTTATTGTTACTTGTTTTTGCGATACCTATTCCCTATTTCCTAGAAGCGAGTTTATCTGCTAATTTACAATTATTATCTTCTAAACTGGGGGTTGCCTTTATACGTTGGTGCAGTATTCCTGTTTATTTAGAAGGTAATGTGATTGATTTAGGTAACTACAAATTACAAGTTGTTGAGGCTTGTAGTGGTTTGCGTTATTTATTTCCATTAATGAGTTTGGGCTTCATTTGTGCTTATTTGTTTGAGGCAGCATTTTGGAAGCGTGCTGTTGTCTTCTTATCAACTATTCCCATTACTTTAATGATGAATAGTTTCCGAATTGGCGCAATCGGGGTGTTAGTGAACAGTTGGGGTATAGAAGCCGCGGATGGTTTTCTACATGATTTTGAAGGCTGGGTTATCTTTATGGCTTGCATGGCCTTGTTGTTTTTAGAAATGATGCTATTAACCCAGTTTGCTGTGAAAAAAGCTAGGCCTTTAAAAGAAGTCTTTGGTTTGGTGGCGGAAGCAGAATTACCGGAGGGAGAATCAAAGGTTAGAGCGATTAGTTCTCCATTTATAGCGATTATTGTATTGATCGCTATTACAGGAGTTATTGCTAGCACAATAGATACGCGGGATGAAGTGTTTCCTCCGAGAAAAAGCTTTCCAGAATTCCCCGATAACCTTGCTGATTGGCAAGGTAAGCAAACCACAATGACGTCGGATGTGCTTAAGATTTTAGGTCTTTCTGATTATATTATGACAAATTACTCTAAGCCTAATAGCATGTCGGTTAACTTTTATGTGGCGTACTATAAATCACAGAGAAAAGGGGTCTCACCGCACTCGCCGCGTGTTTGTATTCCGGGAGGCGGGTGGCAAATTTCTGAAATTAGTCGTGTTGATGTCAATAATTCCCCAGTCAATAGAATTGTGATTAAAAAAGGCGAAAGTGTGCAGTTGGTGTATTATTGGTTTCAACAGCGAGGGCGAATTTTTGCGAATGAATATTTAATGAAGTGGTATTTATTTAAAGATGCTGTGTTGTTAAATCGTACCGATGGCGCTTTAGTAAGAATTACGACAGTCGTTAACTCAATGGAAAGTATTGCAGATGCAGATCGACGCTTAGCTGGATTTTATCAGCAGGTCGCACCTGTATTACCTGAGTATATCCCTAATTAATATTTCCTGAATTTCTAAAGGTATTTTTATGAAAAAAATAATCTCTATTTTGGCTTGTTCAGTGGCTTTATCTGGATGTGCTGACCCAGCAGAGCGTTCTGCAGAATATGTAGAAAGCGGTAAAGCGCTTTACGAGCAAGGTAAGCTTAAAAAATCTAAGCTTGAATTTAGAAATGCTTTGCAAATTGATAATAAATTAGCGGATGCTTATTATCATTTAGGCTTGATTGCAGAAAAAAATAAAAATTGGAAAGGAATGTATAAAAACCTTTCTAAAGTGGTTAACTTAAACCCAGAAAATAGTGAAGCACGGCTAAAATTAGCCAAGCTTTATTTATTATCTGGTGAGGATAACAAGGCTTCAGTTGAAGTTGAATTTGTGCTTAAACAGGCGCCAAGTAATGTTGATGCTATTGCTCTAAAAGGAGCGGTGTTATTAAAGAGAAATAATCTTAATGGCGCTTTGGAGGTGTCTGACAAGGCTTTATTGCTTGACCCTAAACATATAGATGCAATTAGTTTGAAAGTTGTTGTTTATATGGCTAAAGAGGAGCAGGAAGCTGCGAGCTTATTTATTAAACAAGCGATAGCCGCACAACCTGATAAGTTAGCATTGCGGTTATTGCAGTTACAAGTTTATATAAAAAGCGGTAATGAGCAGGCTATTGAAAGTAGTTATCAGACGTTAGTTAAAAATTTCGCTGATAAACCTGAGTTTTCTTATGCGTTGGCGCAGTTTTATAATAGTCAATCGCGGGATGCTGATGCGCGATCTGTATTGCAAGCGTTAGCTGATAAGAGTTCTGAATTGGCACCTAAGTTAGTTTTGTTAGATTATTTAACAAAAAAAGATAAAGCGGCGGCCAAACTTTTCTTAGCAAAATTGATTGAAGAAAGTCCTGAAGAGGTAGAGCTTTATTTAAGACAAGCGAATATGTTTGTTTCTGAGCAAAATTTTTCTGAAGCAAAAAAGTCTTTATTGTGGGTGGTAGAGCACCATGAAGAGAAAAAAGAGGGTTTGCAAGCTAAAGTGATACTGGCTAAATTAGCAGTAGCGAAAGATGAAGATAATGCAGTAGCATTAAAATTGGTTAATGAAGTGCTAGCGATTGATGTAAGGCATTACGATGCGTTACTTTTAAAAGCGCGTTTGAATTTAATTGATGCCCAATATGATCAAGCCATTACTGATTTAAGAGGAATTTTAAGGGACTATTCCGAATCAGATGAAGCGATGGTTTTAATGGCGCAAGCGTATCTTAAAAAAGAAGCACCTGAATTAGCGGAAGAAAATTTTAGAAAAGCACTGGATCTAAACCCAGGTAATTTTTCTGCGCTTATGCCGGTTGTTTCACGTATGGTGAAAAGTAAAGATTTATTACGTGCTGATGAAGTGTTAAATAAAGCCTTAGCAATTAACCCTAATCATGCGGGTGCTTTGCAGGCATTAGCACAAGTTAGGCTGCTTAATAAAGATTGGCAGGGTACGCAACAGGTTGCTGATTTAATATCCACTAAACAGCAAGGTGAAGGCTTTTCTTATTATTTGAGTGGTAAGATTTCGCAAGGGCAAAAGAATTATCAAGATGCCATTGATAAGTATAAAAAAGCATTAGCGGTGACGCCTTCTTTAAGTGATGCATTGAGTAGTATTGCAGTGTCTTACCAAGCGCTTAACCAGCAAGGTGCTTTATTTTCTTATTTTGATGAATTCGTACAAAAACACCCTGAAAACTTTCAGCCTGCCTTATTAAAAGCAAAAGTCTATGCATCTAAAAAAGATTGGGACAATGCCTTAGCGACGCTTGATAAAGGCATGCTAACTTGGCCTAAAGTGCCGCAATTCTATTCAGTAATGGCAAGTATTTATAAGGCAAAAAATGAGCCGGCTAAAGTCATTGAAAGCTATGAAAAAGGTTTGTCAAAAATACCTAATAGCTACCAGCTAATGCTTTTATTGGCTTCAGCGTATGAGGGGGATAAAAATTATATTAAAGCAATTGAAGTGTATGATAATTTAATCGGTAAAAAACCGGGTGTTGATATTGCGGTTAATAATTTGGTGGCTTTATTATTAGATTATGCGCCGAGTACAGATAATATTCAGCGTGCCTTAAAGCTTTCGGAGCGCTTTATAAATTCTAAACAGGCTTATTTTGTAGATACTTATGGGTGGGCTTTATTGAAAAATGATAGACTTAAGGAGTCTGTTGAGATATTTAAGAAAGTTAACTCAATGATGCCGAATGTTGCTGTATTTCAGTATCATTTAGGTTTTG
>DAOUSK010000081.1 GCA_030627265.1 Methylococcaceae bacterium | reverse complement strand
ATACCTACATTAGGCCCTGATGCAACGGGTGTCGGCTGGGTATTTCAATATGCGTCAGTGGATAAATCAGGCAAAAATGATCTCGCACAATTACGCAGTTTTCAAGATTTTAAATTACGTTATTGGCTAGAATCAGTCAAAGGCGTGGCTGAAATTGCCTCTATTGGGGGCTTTGAAAAAGAATATCAAATCACTGTTGATCCTTATAAACTCGCTAATTACGGCATTACCTTAAAACAGATGGCACAAGCCATACGCCACTCGAATAATGATGTTGGCGGGCGGGTATTAGAAATTTCAGGGCATGAACATTTTATCCGTGGCCGTGGCTATATTAATTCCGTTGCCGATATTGAACGCATTGCTTTAGGTGTAAATAAAAATGGCGTGCCGATTCTCGTTAGTCATATTGCTCAAGTCAGTCTTGGCCCTGCATTGCGCCGTGGTTTAGCGGAACTAAATGGCGAAGGTGAAACGGTCGGCGGCATTGTTATTATGCGTCATGGCGAAGATGCGCTAAATGTTATTGAGCGTGTAAAACAACGCCTTAAAGATATTAAAAAGTCCTTGCCCGAAGGCGTGGAAATTGTCACCGTCTACGACCGTTCCGATTTAATAGAACGGGCTATTAATACCCTTAAACAGACACTCAGCGAAGAAATGTTGGTTGTCTCGTTAGTGATTATGCTGTTTTTACTGCATTTACGCTCTGCCTTAATTGCCATTATCACCTTGCCTATTGCTATCTTACTGGCTTTTATTCCCATGTCGGTACAGCATTTACCCGCCAACATTATGTCCCTCGGCGGCATTGCTGTCGCGATTGGCGCGATGGTCGATGCTGCAATTACGATTATTGAAAATATTCATAATCGCCTAGAAAATATCCACGAACCTGATGATGTGCAACGACGTGTAGTTATTATTCAAGCGATGCAGGAAGTGGGGCCGAGTATTTTCTTTGCTTTGTTAATTATTACGGTTTCTTTTTTACCGATTTTTGCTTTAGAAGGCACCGAAGGTCGGTTATTTAAGCCTTTAGCATTTACCAAAACCTATGCGATGGGCTTTTCTGCACTGCTTGCCATTACTTTGATTCCTGCACTCTCAGTATTACTGATACGCGGTAAAATACGCGGTTCAAAAAGTTGGCTTAACCGCTCTTTAGTTGCTCTTTATAGCCCTATCGTGCGTTTTTCCATTCGTTTTCGTGCCGGTGTGATTATCGCTGCTATTATTTCTCTCATCGTCACCGTGCCGTATTTTTTCAAGCTCGGCAGTGAATTTATGCCGCCACTCAATGAAGGCAGTATTTTATATATGCCCACGGCTTTACCGGGCATGTCGATTACTGAAGCAGGCAAAGTTCTGCATTCGATGAACAAACAAATTAAGACTTTTCCCGAAGTCGAAACTGTCTTCGGAAAAATAGGCCGTTCCACCAGCCCAACCGATCCCGCCCCTTTATCAATGGTCGAAACAGTCATCACTTTAAAGCCAATGGATCAGTGGCGTGCTGGTTTAACATGGGATGATCTCATTGCTGAAATGGATGAACAACTCCAATACCCTGGCATGCCTAATATTTGGTGGATGCCCATTCAAACGCGAACCGAAATGATGGCAACGGGTATTCGTTCTGGGCTGGGCATTAAAGTGTTTGGTGATAATTTGGATAACATAGAAGCCACCTCAATCCTTATCGAACGCATCCTTCAGGAAGATGAACGCACTCGCCCTTATACGCGTAGTGCTTTTGCGGAACGATTGACGGGCGGCTATTACCTAGATTTCACCATAAATAGAGATAAAATCGCGCGCTATGGTTTAACGATTGCTGATGTTGAAGAAGTGCTAAGTGCTGCGGTTGGTGGCTTAACCGTTTCAACAACCATTGAAGGCCGTGAACGCTATGCAATTAATTTACGTTATGCCCGTGATTTTCGAGATACGCCAGAAGCCTTACAACAAGTACTGGTACCCACATCTAGCGGCGCACAAATTCCTCTCGGTCAGTTAGCGAGCCTTGAATTTATCAACGGCCCGCCAATGTTACGCAATGAAGCCGGTGAATTAGTGTCGTTCGTATTTGTCGATGTTAAAGACATTAGCTTTGTCGATTATGTCAGTCTCGCTAAAAACGTAGTCAATGAAAAAGTACCGCTTTCAGCTAACATTAGAATCGAGTGGGCAGGACAATATCAATATTATGAACGCGTCAAAGAAACCCTAAAAATCCTCGTTCCGATCACCTTATTAATTGTCTTTCTAATGCTATTTATTAATCATGGCTCACTCAGCGAAACTTTTATCATTCTGCTCGCTATTCCCTTTTCACTGATCGGTTCCGTTTGGCTACTTCATTTACTAGAATACAACCTCAGTATTGCGGTATGGGTCGGAATGATTGCTTTAGCGGGGCTGGCTACTGAAATGGGCATATTGATGCTGCTCTATTTGAATTTAAGTTACCAACAACGCATCACTGACAACCGCTTTCACTCTTATCAAGATTTGACTGAAGTCATTGTCGATGGGGCCGCGCGGCGTATCCGCCCAAAACTAATGAGCGGATTAACAACACTTATCGGGCTTACGCCTATTTTATGGCAAACAGGCGCTGGAGCCGATGTCATGAAACGCATTGCAGCACCGATGGTCGGTGGTATGATTTCTACCTTGATTTTAGTTTTAATTGTCTTTCCAGCGGTTTATTCTTATTGGAAAGGGGCTGAACTTAAGAGGCTGTGAACGTATTATTGTTTAGACTCCCTCCTTGATAACATAGGTATCTACACATCTTTTTCATCAATATAGTAAGTTACAACTCTGCATCAGCAGGCGGTCGGTACGCAGGTCTTTAGCCTGCCTTTTATGATTGCAGGCTAAAGACCTGCGTACCAGATGGCAATATATCAATTATTTCATACACACTTCTTAGACTCATTTCGTCTTGGAAAATATCTCTTTATTCCAAGCAAAAAAAAACGCCTAAAGCCACAAGGGCTAAAAGCGTCAAGAATAAGCTAGATAACGAGGAGAAATCTAATTTATTGGGTACTACAAGGAGAATAAACTACTACATTTAAATCTAAAATTAGCTCTGTTGTAAACGACCTGTTAAATGGACGTTACTTAAAATAGCGGAGACTGCAAAAATAACTGCTGATACGATAAACGCACCTGAAATAAATCCGAAGATACCTACTACAAATAATAATGCTACTAAAATATCTTTTTGTAAATCAGTCATGTGTGTTCCTTTGTTTCTAAAAATTTGTCTGTATTAAGTAATTGAGTTCTACTATACAGCAGCATAAAAAACAAACAATACGGGAGATTATTGCTAGCTTGTTTCCAAAAAAGAAACAATAAGCAACTTATAACTCTACCCCGTATGCTTTGTGGCTTTCCCTGACAAATAAGAAGCTTAATTAATTTTAACTCTATAATTTAACAACAAAAAAGTGCAAACTAGCCCTCATAATTCATTCATTCCAAGCTAAATAGAAATCTCCCTCATGCTTAATATTCTTTGGATTTTCTTTTTTATCAGCGCATTTATCACAGCCCTGTTTAAATTATTATTTTTAAATGACTTATTGGTCTTTAACCAAATTATGGAGGCACTGTTTGCTCTCGCAAAAACCGCCTTTGAAATTTCTCTCGGCTTAACCGGTGTGCTCGCTTTATGGCTGGGTATTATGCGCATTGCAGAAAAAAGCGGCTTCATACAAATAATCACGCGCTGGCTTAGCCCTTTATTCTGCAAATTAATGCCTGAAATTCCCGCTAACCACCCTGCTTTAGGTGCAATGGTGATGAATATTTCTGCTAATGCGCTCGGCTTGGATAATGCAGCTACGCCTTTAGGCATTAAAGCGATGCAAGAATTACAAAAACTAAACCCTAATAAAGACACTGCCAGTAATGCGCAAATTCTATTTTTAGTGATCAATACCTCCGCAGTCACTCTATTTCCCATCACGATTTTCACTTACCGCGCACAAATGGGTGCGGTACAGCCCACTGATGTCTTTATTCCTATTTTATTGGCTACTTATACCTCGACTTTAGCCGGTTTATTAGCGGTTGCTTGGGTGCAAAAAATTAATTTATGGGATAAAACCATCTCTACTTATTTAGGTGGTTTCACGGGGCTAGTCGCCAGTCTCGTTTATTATTTCTCACAACTAGATCAGCCAGACATGCTCACGCAATCTGCCTTATTCAGTAACTTTATCTTGTTTACTTTAATTATTGTTTTTATCAGCCATGCCGCTTATAAAAAAGTAGATGCGTATCAAGCTTTTATTGAGGGCGCAAAAGAAGGCTTTCAAACCGCCATTATGATTATTCCTTATTTAGTCGCTATGCTGGTTGCGATTGGTGTTTTTCGTGCCAGTGGCTGCTTAGATTTACTGATGAACCTCTTGCGCTATACTGTTTTACAAGCGGGTTTAGATACACAATTTATAGATGCTATGCCAACTGCTTTAATGAAGCCATTTAGTGGCAGTGGTGCGCGTGCCATGATGGTAGATACGCTACAAACTTTTGGTGCAGATTCTTTTGCAGGCCGTTTATCCTCCATCGTTCAAGGCAGCACAGAAACCACATTTTATGTACTTAGCGTTTACTTTGGTGCGGTGGGCATTAAAAATATTCGCCACGCTTTAGCTTGTGGGATAATAGCCGACCTCGCGGGTATAACAGCCGCTATTTTTATCGCTTATTGGTTTTTTGCATAATGTTAGTACATCTTAGGACTTTAGGTTGTCGCCTAAACGAAGCCGAACTTGAAAGCTGGGCGCAAGGCTTCCAGCAAGCAGGCCACACCATCACCCGCGAACAAAATAAAGCGCATTTAGTAATTATTAATTCCTGCGCGGTAACACAAGATGCGGTGCGCAAATCACGCCAACTAATTCGTCGTATCCACCGTGATAACCCTAGCGCTAAAATCATTGCTAGTGGCTGTTATGTCACACTTAATGCCGATGAAGCGGCAGAGCTATTAGGTGTCGATTTAATTATTGGCAATGCGGATAAAGATCGCTTAGTCGAAATGGCGCTGGCTGAATTAGAAATTCCCAGTATGCCTGCTATGTCGACTGAACCTGCCGCTATTTCCTTATTTAATCGAGGTCGCCAACGTGCTTTCATCAAAGTACAAGACGGGTGTCGTTACCGTTGTACCTTCTGTATTGTTACCGTTGCCCGTGGTGAAGAAAAAAGTACGCCCATAGATCAAATTATTGACGATATTAATCGTTTTGTAGATCAAGGCGTTAAAGAAGTTATTTTAACGGGTGTGCATTTAGGCGGTTATGGCTCGGACATCCAACAAAATTTATCTGACCTTATTCAAGCTATTTTAGCTAACACTAGCGTGCCTCGCTTACGTTTAGGCTCGTTAGAACCTTGGGATTTACCAAATAATTTTTTCGATTTATTCAGCAACCCTCGATTGATGCCGCATTTACATCTGCCCTTACAAAGCGGATCAGATAGCGTATTAAAACGCATGGCTAGACGCTGTAAAACCGAAGAATTTACTCAAATCATTCAAGAGGCCCGCGCCAAAGTACCGCATATTAATATTACTACCGATATTATTGTTGGTTTCCCTGGAGAAACAGAACAAGAATGGCAAGAAAGCTTTTCCTATATTAAAAGCATTCAATTTGGCCATATTCATATTTTCACTTATTCATTACGCACAGGCACAAAAGCAGCAACACTGCCCGAGCATGTAACCAATGCCGTTAAAAAACAACGCAGTCAACAATTACATGCACTTGCTGAAACCATGAAACAAGATTTCTTCCAGCAAAACATCCAACAAACCTTCCCTGTTTTATGGGAAGCACAAAAAGAAGAGGTCAATGAAACACAGCATAAAATCTTTGCTTATACGCCAAACTATTTACGTGTTGCCGCTATCGTTGATAAAAACCAAGATTACGAAAATCAGCTATCCAAGGTCCTGATTAATTCTTTGCAAGCAGATCACTTGATTGCTAGCTTAGTAAAATAAACAGACTCTCGATAAATAATGACTATTATAAGCCTTTGTAATATCGCGTTTATTTAACTTTTTCGTAGGATGGGTAGAACGTAGCACCTGTTTTTACAGCTGCGCAGTGAAACCCATCATCAACTCTACATATAATGTGATGGGTTTCGCAAAAAAACGCTCTACCCATCCTACAGAAAATCTAGTTTAGTAGTTTATGGAGAATAAAGTTTGTTAATGAACGATCAGTTTTTTTATGCGCTTAATATTACTGCCCCGATTCTTAGCTTGCTACTTTTGGGCATCCTATTTAAGCGCTTAACTTTAATTGATGACGGCTTTATTCACACGGCTAACCGCTTAGTTTTTAATATCACCCTGCCCTGCATGCTATTTTTCAGCATTGCTAGCACGCCCCTTAGCCAGTCAAACAATCTGCCTTTATTTATTTTTGGCGCAAGTTTCACCCTATTTTGCACGGCTTTGTTTTACGTGTTCAGCCTTACTTTTATACAGGATGATAAACGCGGTACTTTTGTCCAAGGTGCTTTTAGGGGGAATTTAGGAATTATTGGTATTGCTTTAGCGGTTAATGCTTATGGCACCGAGGTTTTAGCTGTCGCAAGTTTATATATGGCGATTATTTCGCTAATCGACAACCCCTTATCCGTGTTATTGCTAAAGCCTAAAGGTCACCCTTCGTTAAAATCAATTATTACCAACCCTATTATTATTGCCGTTCTTTTAGGGCTGATTTTTTCTGGCTTACAGCTGCCTATTCCAACGTTTGCACAGCAATCAGGGCAATATCTAGCACAGTTGACTTTACCCCTCGCCCTAATTTGTATCGGTGGTAGCTTAAATTGGCAAAGCTTTCGCCATCATCATTTAGATGTCATTATTGCCACGGCTTTTAAGTTATTACTTATGCCAATTATCGGTATTAGCATTGCTTATCAACTCAATTTTTCGGCTAATGAATTAGGGCTACTGTATTTAATGCTTTCAGCCCCAACTGCCGTGTCTAGTTATATTATGGCAAAACAAATGACCCGCTATGGCGCAATGGCCGCTGAAATCATTGCGTTAACCACCGCAATGAGTACCTTTATTATTACCGCAGGGTTAGTGCTGTTAAAAAGCATGCAAATCATCTAATGCGCGTTATTCTTGCTTATATTTTTATCGTTTTACTTTGGGCAACCACGCCGCTGGCTATTAAATGGAGCGCTGATGGCTCTAGCTTTATTTTTGGCGTAACAGCTCGCATGAGTATTGGTTTGCTGTGCTGTCTGGTTTTTCTACTGTTATTTCGCACACGCCTTGTTTGGCATAGCTTAGCAAAGCGTACTTATTTTGCGGTTGCGCTACAAATTTATGGCGCTATGCTCTGTGTTTATTGGGCTGCACAATTCATTCCTTCAGGCTGGGTATCGGTTATTTTTGGGCTAACGCCATTTATTACCGCCCTACTTTCTGCCCTCTGCCTTAATGAAAAAAGTCTCGGATGGAGAAGTTTGTTTGCTTATAGTTTAGGGATATCGGGACTTGCTGTTATATTTCATTCCGCTTTTCATATCAGTTTACAGTCTGTTTTAGCGATCATTGCTATTTTATTTGCAGCCTTCTTGCAATCATTAAGCGCTGTTTGGGTAAAACGACTACATTGCCAACTACCCGCATTAACCCAAGTAACGGGCGGTTTATTATTTGCTATACCTTGGTATTTAATCACTTGGTACTATTTAGATGGAGAAATCCCTAACTCACTCCCGTTAAAAAGTATCGCTTCTATTTTATATTTAGGACTGATTGCTACTCCAATAGGTTTTGCACTTTATTATTATGTATTAACCCACCTTGCCCCGACACGCGTTGCACTTATCACTTTAATAACGCCCGTATTAGCTTTATTATTGGGACATTATATTAACCACGAAGCATTGACGCTTGATATCATCATCGGCAGTGGCCTTATTTTATTGGCCTTAATACTGCATAGCTTTAGCAAGCAAACTAAAAAGAAAACAGGGTAAAATACCCTAAGATTTTATTGAATCTATTTCAAAAACACGGCTACACATTTAAGCGGGATAGGTCTTCATGCGAAAAGTAGGACGGGTAGAATGGTGTACCTGTTTTTTAGGTGCGTAGTGAAACCCATCATCAATTCTACGTATAATGATGATGGGTTTCGCAAAAAAACGCTCTACCCATCCTACATTTTATAAGCTGTCCCGCCTTAAAATGGTAGCCAAAAACACTGAACAAGCGGATTATGAAAACACCAAAATCTCTCGAAATATTAATTACTGAAGGCTTTATTGAAGAAGTCATCCACCCACTAAAAAGCGGTAAAGAAGCTGATGTCTTTGTAGTGCAGTCTGAAGGAAAAATTTGCTGCGCAAAAGTTTACAAAGAAGCTAAAAAACGCAGTTTTCATACCCAATCTTCGTATCAAGAAGGTCGAAAAGTAAAAAATAGCCGTCAAGCACGGGCGATGAAAAAGAAATCTGAATATGGCCGCAAACAACAAGAAGAAGTTTGGCAAAATACCGAGGTAGATGCACTCTACCGTCTCGCCGATGCAGGGGTACGCGTACCTAAACCGTATAATTTCATTGAAGGTATTTTGTTGATGGAGTTAATTGCCGATGAACATGGCTCTGCAGCCCCAAGGCTTAACGACATAGAAATGAGCAGTGAACAAGCAATCGAATATCACGCCTTACTCATTAAAGAAGTCGTCAGAATGTTATGTGCTGGGATGGTACATGGTGATTTATCTGAATTTAATGTTCTAGTTGATACCGAAGGCCCCGTCATAATTGACTTACCTCAAGCCGTTGATGCTGCCGCTAATAATAATGCAGCCGCCATGTTAGAGCGCGATGTTAATAATTTAGCCGCTTATTTCGGACGATTTGCGCCAGAGCTACTAAGCACCACTTATGGCAAGGAAATCTGGCAACTCTACCAAAGTGGGCATTTATCTCCTGATATTAAACTCACGGGGTATTTTAAAGGTAACAATAAACAAGCTGATGTAAAAAGTATTATGCAAGAAATTGATGCTGCACGAGAAGAAGCAATTCAGCGTAAATATGAGTTGGCGAATGAGCCTTTGTAGGCTTTGAATTTTAAAAAGCTACGTTTCCCATGCTCCAGCGTGGGAAACGATAGACTTGCGCGCCATGATGTAATTATGCTTAACTTAAGCAGTGACGCTGAAGCATAAGATCGCTAAATGCTTCTATTTTCAATGATTTAATTTTTGTAAATATCCTTGCGATGCCCTATTTCCAGTAGCAAAATAATCAATTCATTATCTTTTATTTGGCAAATTAAACGATAATCTCCGATGCGATACCGCCATAATCCTTTTAAACTACCTTGTAACGCTTTCCCTGAACTTCTTGGGTTCGTATTTTCTATCAACGAATCAATGAAGGCAGAAATTCGTTTTTTAGCGGTATTATCCAAGCCTTTTAATGACTTTTCGGCATTTTTTGATAAATTAATCGCCCACATCATAAAGTCTCGCTTTCACTTCACCCCATGAAATAGCTTTCTCTTTTCCGCTCTCAATATTTTCCAAACTAGCTTCAGCCGCTTTAATATCTTGATAGTCCTCTAGTGCATCGACTAATGCATCATTAATAATTTGATCAACAGGCTTGTGTTTATGTATGGCCATTGTCTCAATGGCTTGGCTTAATTCATTGTTTAGATTTATATTGATCATTTCATAACCTGAATAATGGTTTATTTTTCTATATTTTAACGCCTAATCGAAAAAATTTAGTTAAAAACGTATTTTTAATACAAATAGTATATGAATTCAGGAGGAAAGTATCAGTTTTAACTGGAAGTCGTTCATGCAGAAATGGTTTTTAGTGAGGGGTGTTGTAGGGTAAAGCATGAGCCCCTATTATTTTGCATGCCGTTGATGAGTTTCACTGCGTGGTCTCACGAGTCGCAAAAAACGCTCTATCCATCCTACTTCTTAGTGAGAATAAGCTTGAATTGCTTTTTTTCCTTGGCCAAACTCTTGTAAAACTTGGGATAACTCTTTTTTCTGCTCTTGGCCTAATTGCATTAATTGATCATTGAGTATTTGAAGCGTTTCAATTCCCACTCTGACCGCAGCAATATCATACGAGGAATTTGCATCAGGAGAAAAATAAGCTTCTATTTTCTTGCTACGTTCAGCCTCTAAGGAAATCACATCTTCCCAAAGACCCGCTTCAGCTTTATCTAACATAGACTGTGATAGTTGAATTAAATCAGCTACCTGTAACTTATTTTCTGTCACTATCGTCCTACTTTATCCGCAATACTATCCCAACTTAATTTAATTGAAATCATTAAAGTTGCGACTTCATCCAAAATATCTTCATCATTTTTTGCATTAGCCAACATTAAACGATGTATCATATATT
>DAOUSK010000101.1 GCA_030627265.1 Methylococcaceae bacterium | reverse complement strand
TTTTGATTATGAAGATGTCGAAGTTAGGCGCTATTTTTATACTTATTGGCGCTTGTACGGGCAACATCATTCTTTTACTTTAAATAGAGTATACCTTTAATTAAAGCATACCCACTCAAAGGAACTTGTATTATAAACAGCAAGACTTCTTTATGGCAATTTATGGACTAGCTAAATTTACTGATTGTGGGTAGTGATGAATAAATCTGACGGTATGTTTTGTCTTTAATTATTGACGGACAGGAGGTAAAGGAGGGTAATTAATAGAGTGATTTAAGTAATTCTTGACTTAAATTAATCATCAAGTATCATTATACGTTCATTAATTGGCATTTATTGCTAATAGTTAACTATAATAATTATACAAGGTAGGACGCTCATGGGTGCAATCTTAGAAGTTACAGAATATTTAAAAGAGCCAGTAGGCATGGCTATTGCAGCAGTAGTAGTTGCTGCTGGATATTTCTTCGTAAAATGGGTTTTTGCTGAGCCTAGCGAAGACTAAGTAAAGACTTCAAGTCTTTTACTTATAAAAAAGCTCGTAGCTTTTAGCTCCGGGCTTTTTTTATGTCTGAAATAAAAGTTAAGCTATTATTTAAACGTTTTTCGGGGATTAAATTCCCGCGCCCCAGATTTATTCCATTATAATTTGTAGTATTTTTTTGAATTCTATTACAAACCTGAAATGCTAAGTCCTTTATCTCATTTATTTGCCCGGTATCATCAACGTAGCGCCCCTGCCTTTATTGTTGGTCTTTTACGAATTTTGTATGCTCTGGTTGCACTGCAAGAAATCTTCTTCTTACTCTATTTTAACCATTTAATTTTTGATCCTATCCCTTATATAGATGTGGAATTCCCCATGATTCCTTTATTTCTAGTGTTATGGGCGGTGGTGGCGACATGCTTATTATTTGGGTATAAGAGTCAGCAAGCAATTATTGTGAATTATATTTTTTGGATTGTTTTTGTTAGTTTTACGCCAATGCAGCGGGATTTTGACGGCGGCTTTGATTTATTTATGATTGGCGTTGGCTTGTTCATGATTTTTATGCCTTTGGGGCGGGCTTTATCAGTTGATAATCTCGTTTATAAATTACAATTTAAGCATCAAAATAAGCCGGATATTTCAAAAGATGTCAGTGTGTTAGTGTTAATGGCGCCAGTCCTTATCTGTTTAGGATTTTTATATGTTGACTCAGCTATCCATAAGCTGTTTGCCGAGCACTGGAGAAATGGTTTGGGAGGCTGGCTACCTTCTTCTATGCCGTACTATATTTCTGCACTTGATATGTCATGGTTATTAAACATAGAGTGGGTGCAAAAAAGTATTGGCTATATTATTTTAGTTTTTCAATTTAGTTTTATATTTTTATTTTATAGACGCAATTTTCGCCCTTTATTTTTGTTAGTTGGCGCAGGCCTGCATGCCGGTATTACCATTACCTTTAATATTTATCCGTTTGGCTTGGGGATGTTATCTGTATACGTATTAATGGTGCCTTTTTCATGGTGGCAAGGGCTTAGTAATAAATTAGTTTGTAGTGAGCCAAGGTTAACTGTTTATTATGATGGGGGGTGTCCTTTATGTAATCGTACGGTGATAATCCTGCATCATTTTGATGTACTAAAGGCGGTTAGTTTTAAAGATTTGCAAACTCATGGTAAGAATGAGCTAGCACTGGCTGCTTATGATCAGAAAGTATTGTTACTTGACTTGTATGCGGTTAACTTAAAGGGGCGAGTTTTTTCGGGTGTAGACACCTATAGCCAAATTTTAGTAAAAATGAGGTACCTTGCTATTTTTGGCTGGCTAATTCGTTTTCCAGGTATATATCAGGTTGCAAAAGCGGTTTATAGAAATATTGCCGATAAGCGGGAGCGTGAAGGCTGTGATGATTTATGTTTGCCTGCTGCTGTTAGTGTGGATTATCCAATAGATTTGTATACAAAAATATTTGAAATTTATGCAAAAGCTAAGCCTAAGTCTTTTAGAATTAAGCTGACTAAGATTTTTGTTGTTATTGTACTGTTGCAATTAAATAGTAGCGCGCACTATGGTCTTTTTCACCGAATGGTGGATTTCTCAAAAATAGAATCCCCGCTTGTGCAGCAGATGCGTGGAGTGAGTAACTCGATATTGATGCTATCCACTACTTTTATGGGGATTACGCCACATGCGCTATATTTGCATGATCATTTTGAAGGGTATGAAGATTTGATTGCTATTACCTATATAGATGATCAAGGTAAGGAGCAATGGTTACCTTTTGTGAATGAGCAAGGAAGGATGCTTGCGCCCAACTGGGGGCGAGTGCATTCGATGTGGGCAAATATTGCTGTGACGCCGAATATTAATTCAGAACGCTTGAATAAATTTATTATGAAAGTAACGGCTTTTTGGGGTAAAAAAGTAGGCTTGGATTTAAATAATGCTAGATTCATCATTAAGCACAAGAAAATTGTTTCGCCGGTTGAATGGAAAAATAACTTACTCGAGGATAATTTGGCGGGTGAGTGGCAAAATATAGGGGCGGCAGTTTGGCAAAATAAACAGGTTAAAATTAAACTTAAAGCCTTGTAATTAATGGGGGTGCTAAAATAAGGTTCGAGTAAACACTAAATAGTATTGCATCAAAACTAAGTGCGTGATATAAATTACCCGTGCTTTTGATTAGTACAAAAAATAATAATAATTAAATCTTTTAGGAGAATCTCATGAAAAAAGTATTATCAATATTAGCTGTATCTGCAATGTTAATCGGTTTAACTGGATGCATGGATAACCCAGATGGTAGCAAGCAAAAAGTTTCTAGCACTATCTCTTTATAATTTAAGAGCTAAGTCAGAAACTAAAAGCCCAAGTTTATCTTGGGCTTTTTTTTGCCTAAAATTTAATGATGATTATGTTTAGATCCTGAATTCAGGGGTGATTAATATGAGGCGCTAATTTTTTTGTTGAAAAGCTTATTGATTAGTTAATATTGATTTGAGAGATATCTAAAAATTTTTGTGCATATTTTAAATAAACTTTTTCGTGAATAAATGCATCATAAATATCAGGGTCGATATGATTATCTTGCTTCATTTTCTCGAGTATAAATAAAGCTTCAGATAATTTTTTAGGCTCTTTATAAGGTCTATCTGCGGCCGTCAGTGCTTCGAAAGCATCAGCAATTGCCATTGCGCAAGCAGGGATCGACATTTGTTCGCGAGTTAGTTTGTTAGGGTAAGCTTTTCCCTCCATGCGTTCATGGTGCGCACCAGTATATTCGGGGACATTTTGTAGGTGCTTGGGGAAGTTGATTTTATCTAGCATAGCAATGGTAGTAGAGATGTGCTGTTGAATCACGTCTCTTTCATGGGTGGTGAGTGTTCCACGAGAGATGGTTAAATTAAGTGTTTCGTCTGTTGATAGGAAGGGGATGTTTTTTCCTGATTTCATCCACGTTTGTTGAGCAATTTCTTTGATGCGGTTCTGCTCTTCTGGGGGCATAAATTCACTGCCAGTATTGCATTTTTTGATGAAGCTCAGGTCGTCATCTAGTTTTTCTAGGGCTGTATTATAGCTTTGAGAGTCAACTGTCTTTCCGTTCTTTAATGCGTTAACTTGCTCTTTAAGGTATTTGATTTCTACATCGCGTTTGAGTACTTCAAAGCGTGTCTCAATGGTTTCTAAGCGATCGTAGATGGTCTCTAATTTTGTTGCTTTATCGACGACATATTCTGGCGTCGTTAGTTTTCCACAGTCATGTAACCAGCCAGCAACTTTTAGTTGGTATCGATCCGAGTTTGAAAGTTGAAAGTCCTTTAGATAATCTGATTGTGAATTGTGCGCCGCTTCAGCGATTAGGGAGGTCAATTCAGGAACTCTACGACAGTGCCCTCCGGTATAGGGTGATTTATCATCAATAGCCGTCGCAATTAATTCTATAAGAGATTCAAATATTGCCTTAAGTTCTGAAATAAGACGCTGTTTAGTGAGGACCATGGCTGCTTGAGAGGCAAGTGCTTCGGTGAAGCGCATGGAGATAGCATCACATTCAATGATGCTTTTGGAGTTTGGGTTAATGGCGTTAATGAGCTGCAAAATACCAATGGTATCGTTTTCGTGGTTTTTTAACGGAATGGCAAGAAAAGATTGTGACCGATATTTATTAAGGTTATCAAACTTTTTGGCGCCTGAAAAGTCAAACAGAGTGTTGTTGTAAGCATCAGCGGTGTTGATGGCTTTATTGTGATGGTAGGCATAGCTGACTACATTTTTATAATTAGGGCTGCCGTTGTCTAAATAAAGTGGGATGTTAGGTAAGTTAACGGGGATTTTGGAGGTGCCGCCTAAATGCATGTCAAGAGAAGTAGAGTGAATAATGCTTATTTTGATTTGCTCACCTTACAATAAGATAAAGTGTTCCGCCATCAGCATTAGTCATTGATTTTGCACCATGTAAAATCATTTCTAATAACTCTTTTTGTGGCTTTTCTTTTGATAAAGGCAATGCTGATTTCTATTAATTTATCGAGTTGCTCAATAATGCGGTGATTAGTCATGATAAAACCTTGTACAATATTTAGAATTACAGGGAAGGATTTCAAGCGATTCTCTAAGTACTGCATGCAGTACTTAGAGAATCGCTTGAGTGTTTATGTTTTGCGTTACGTTGGTATTTCGTTTTATCTCGGAAAATAATAGATTTGTTGAAGTGGTGTGCGTATTTAGCGACACTATTTAAAATAGCTTCGGACTTTTGTGGCTGTTTTTTATGTTTTTTCATGCTGAACCTCCGGGTTTTAGTGAAGATAACTCCTAATAGAAAAGTATTTAATTATCAATTTTAAAATATGTCAGTGAAATTTTCAAAAAAATTTGATGTTATTGTTGTCGGTGGTGGGCATGCGGGCACAGAAGCGGCGTTAGCTGCTGCGCGCACAGGAGCAACGACACTCTTGCTTACGCAAAGTATTGATACCTTGGGGCAAATGAGCTGTAATCCAGCGATTGGAGGAATAGGAAAAGGTCATTTAGTCAAAGAGGTGGACGCGCTAGGTGGGGTTATGGCGCAAGCGATAGACCACGCAGGTATTCATTTTCGTATTCTAAATTCGAGTAAAGGGCCGGCGGTAAGGGCTACTCGAGGGCAGGCAGATAGAGTCTTATACAGAGAATTCATTCGAAATGCTTTAGAAAATCAAGAAAATTTAATGCTATTTCAGCAAATGGTTGCTGATTTGTTGGTCGAGGGAGGTGCTGTTGTCGGTGTTAAAACTCAAATGGGCTTGCAGTTTTTTGCAAAAACGGTTGTTTTAACGGCAGGTACTTTTTTAGGCGGTAGAATTCATATTGGCTTGGAAAATTATACAGGCGGGCGAGCAGGTGATTCTGCCTCTATCGCATTGGCAGAGAGGTTACGTGAATTGCCTTTTAAAGTAGCTCGATTGAAAACAGGTACACCACCAAGAATCGATGGGCGTACGATTGATTTTTCAGTATTAGAAACTCAACATGGTGATACGCCAGTTCCTATTTTCTCTTTTATGGGAAGTGCGGAGCAGCACCCTCGACAGGTTCCTTGTTATATAACAAGAACCAATGAGCGGACACATGAGATTATTCGGAGTGGGCTGGATCGTTCACCAATGTATGCAGGTGAGATAGAAGGGGTAGGTCCGCGTTACTGTCCTTCAATAGAAGATAAAGTAGTGCGCTTTGCGGATCGTAATTCACATCAAATATTTATTGAGCCAGAAGGGTTAAACTCGAATGAATATTATCCGAATGGAATATCGACTAGCTTACCGTATGATATTCAGTATGCTTTTGTTCGATCTATGTTGGGCTTTGAACAAGCGGAAATTGTTAGGCCTGGTTATGCCATTGAATATGATTTTTTTGATCCTAGAGATTTAAAAACGTCATTAGAAACAAAATACATGGCAGGTTTGTTTTTTGCAGGACAAATAAATGGCACAACAGGATACGAAGAGGCGTCTGCGCAGGGTTTGATTGCGGGGCTTAATGCTGCAAGGCAAGCGCAAGGAAAAGAATCTTGGTGCCCAGCAAGAGATGAGGCATATATAGGTGTTATGATTGATGATCTGATTGCACATGGAACCAAAGAGCCTTATCGTATGTTTACTAGCCGAGCTGAGTATCGTTTGATATTGCGTGAAGATAATGCGGATTTACGTTTGACAGAGAAAGGGCGTGAACTGAATTTAGTGAGTGATTTGCGTTGGGAGGCTTTTAATAGAAAGCGGGATGCGGTTGCTGAGTTGCAGCAAGTTTTAAAAATGAAGTGGGTTAGAAAGGATTCGGTAGAGGCTGAAAAAGCTGCTCAAATATGGGGAAAGCCATTAAGTAAAGAAGTGAATTTGATGGATTTGCTGCGACGACCTGAAGTGGATATTGGTGAGCTGATGCAATTTTCAGAGAGTGCTGAGATAGATAATCAAGTCTTGCAGCAAGTGGAAGTGCAAGCAAAGTATTCTGGATATATAGAGAGGCAGCAGCAAGATATTAACAAGGCTAAGCGATATGATGATCTAATTATTCCAGAGTCGTTAGATTATAATGTGGTAAAAGGGCTTTCTAATGAAGTTCGTGAAAAATTAATTAAACAGCGGCCTGAAACGCTTGGTTTAGCTGCAAGAATTTCAGGTATAACGCCTGCAGCAATTTCTATCTTACTTATTTATATGAAAAAGAAAAATGGATAAAAGTCGTACTATATTAGTAGATGGTTTGCATGAATTGGGTGTGGCGGCAACTGAGCAGGAGGTTGACCAGCTTTTGGCTTTTGTTGTTTTAATTGAAAAGTGGAATAAAGCTTATAATTTGACAGCAATACGTAATCGAGAGGAAATGTTGCGGTTGCATATTTTAGATAGTTTAGCCTTATTGCCTTTTGTCCGTGGGGAAAAAATCGCAGATATAGGGACGGGAGCAGGCTTGCCTGGGATTCCGCTGGCAATTTTTATGCCGCAGCAGAAGTTCACATTAGTCGATAGTAACTCTAAGAAGACGCGCTTTGTGCAGCAAGCGATATTGGAATTAAAACTAACCAATGTAGAAGTCGTGCATAGTCGCGTGGAAAACTTAGGGCGAGCAAATGAGTTCGATGCGGTTTTGAGTCGTGCGTTTGCAAGCTTAAGCGATATAATGGCGTGGACAGAATACCTGTTACAGCCTGGTGGTGAATTAATTGCAATGAAGGGGTTGGTGCCGAATGAAGAGCTTGAGGTGCTTGCTTGTCCTTACTCTATTGACATGATTACTGTTCCAGGAGTGATTGCTGAGCGGTGCGTGGTGCGGATAAAAAAAACATGACAAAAGTAATTGCAATAACAAATCAAAAGGGTGGTGTGGGTAAAACGACCACTAGCGTAAATTTAGCAGCCTCTTTGGCAGCGGCAAAGCGTAAGGTTTTGTTGGTTGATATGGACCCGCAAGGCAATGCTGCAATGGGTTGTGGTGTAGATAAGAATGAAGTGCGGTACTCCAGTTGTGATTTGTTGCTGGAAGACATTCCAATGAGTGAAGTTATTATTTCAGTTGAGGCTGTTGGCTTTGATGTTGTTGCGGGAAATGCAGATTTGACTGTTGCAGAAGTTCAATTAATGAAAATGGCGCAACGTGAACGTCGCCTAGCGAATGCTTTGCAAGAAGTAAGGGCGAGCTATGATTATGTATTAATTGACTGTCCGCCATCATTGAATATGTTGACCTTAAATGCAATGGTTGCAGCAGATAGTGTGCTAGTGCCAATGCAATGTGAGTATTATGCCTTAGAGGGCTTATCTGCATTAATGGAGACTTTACGTAATATTCAGGAGTCGGCAAATCCGGGCTTGTACTTAGAGGGGATATTGCGAACGATGTTTGATAACAGAAGTCGGTTAACTAAAGATGTTTCAGCTCAGTTACTTGAGTATTTTGGTGATAAAATTTTTAGAACGTGTGTGCCTAGGAATATCAGGTTAGCGGAAGCGCCTAGTCATGGTGTGCCAATATTGCAGTATGACAAGAATTCGCGAGGAGCTATTGCATATATTGCATTGGCTGGTGAAATTATTAGAAAAGAAAAACACTAAGTTTATGGCGAAAAGAAGAGGGTTGGGCAAAGGGTTAGGCGCTTTAATGGGGGATGTTGTAGCAAAGGAACCTG
>DAOUSK010000019.1 GCA_030627265.1 Methylococcaceae bacterium | reverse complement strand
TGATGCTTTATTGCTTAATGGCGGTGTTTTTCGTAGCCCGAAAATAACGCAACGTACTATTGAACTTTTAGAATCGTGGCAATCGAAAGCCCCAGTACTATTAAAAAATCAACACCCTGAGCTTTCTGTTGCCTATGGTGCAGTCAGTTATGGCTTAGCGCGCGAACATAAAAATATAAATATTGGTGGTGGCGCATCGCGTCATTATTTTCTTTTAATTGGCCCAAAAGACGAACAGCAAAGTGTTTGTATTTTGCCGCGTGGCAGTGAAGAAAATAATGAGATCATCTTAAAAGAGCGTCAATTTTCATTGCGTTTAGGCCAACCTGTTAGTTTTCACCTAGTTTCCTTAACGGGGGGTAAAAATTATCAAGCAGGCGAGATTGTTACTATTAACGATGATTTTCACCCTCTTCCTCCTTTGGCGGTTGCCTTTGAAAATGAAGATTACGCGCAAGGTACAGAAGTTAAAGTACAGTTATCTGCGACATTATCAGAAGTTGGTACGCTACAAATTCAATGCATTTCAACAGAAGAAACCACTCGACGCTGGAATGTTCAATTCCAAATTAGAAAAACAACCAAAGCGACACTGGCACAAAAGTTACCTGATAACTTTTTATTGGCCATTGAAAAAATCGAAGCAATTTTTGGCTCTAAATCCAAAGAGATTAACCCTAAAGCGGTAAAAAGTTTACGTGTTGATTTAGAAAAATTATTGGGTACGCGTAATTCATGGTCTAGCCTTATTTTACGAGAACTCTTTGCTGTTTTATTAGAAGTGCGTAAAAACCACCGCCGCTCCCCTAACCATGAACGCGTCTGGCTAAGTTTAGTCGGCTATTGTTTACGCCCAGGTTTTGGCTATCAATTAGATAATTGGCGTATAGAACAGCTTTGGAAAGCCTATCAAAATAAAATTCAGTTTGTGAATGAAACTCAAAACTGGAGTGAGTGGTGGACTTTATGGCGCCGTATTTCGGGCGGCTTAGATACCGAGTCTCAAGAACTTATTTTTGATGATATTGCTAAATATATTAATCCTGCCTCTGCGCGCCAAGGCACGATTGCAAAACAAGGTAAACAAAAAAGCTATGATGATATGGTTCGCCTCGCGGCTGTCTTAGAGCGCTTACCCATCAGTAAAAAAGAGCAATTAGGTGAATGGTTATTGAAACGTCTACAAAAACCGAGTGAACCCGCACAGTCGTGGTGGGCTGTAGGAAGAATTGGCGCTCGTGTTCCTTTTCATGCCAGTACCCACTTTGTTGTTCCACCTGCTACCGCAGAGCTTTGGTTACAGCAGTTATTAACAATTGATTGGAAAAAGACTCCACAAGCGGCTTTTTCAGCAACATTGATTGCGCGCATGAGCGGCGATAGAGCAAATGATATTAGTCTTGATATGCAACAGCAGGTTTTAGGTAAATTGAAAGCTTCTAAAAACCCAGTTGCATGGATTTCACTGGTTGAATCGGTGAAAGAACTAGATGCCGCTGAAGAAAAACAAATCTTTGGTGAGGCATTACCACCGGGTTTAAGTTTAATTAATCACTCTGGCTCTTAAATTTTTTATGCCATTTGCAATAATTTAGTGGAAACAGCGCTCATTTCATCGGCTGTTTTCATGACCTTTACTTGCATTTCATAGTGCTTAGATAATTCAATCATCTTTACTAAAGCATTAACCGCACTTACATTACTTCCCTCTAAAGCACCTGAAATCACGCCAACACTCGCATTAGCTTCTGGCGCTTCTACCCCTTTTTTTAAATGCATTAAACCATCATTTAGCTTTTCTAAATCGTCTACATTAGGGTTAACCAGCTTAATCCGCGCAACATTCACAACAGTAATCGCCGTTTCTCCAGTGGGAACAATACTAATCGTTCCATCACTGCCTATATCAATTTTATCTGCCGCAGGAATTACAATAGGCCCCGCCGCACCTAAAACAGCCTCTCCCCTTCCTGTTTGTAAAAAACCTTCTTTCGTAACTCTTAAGTCACCTGCTTTTGTGTAAGCTTCTTTACCTTCTTTATCATTAATTGCTATCCAGCCTTCGCCATTAATAGCAATATCTAGGCTACGCCCCGTTGTTTGAATAGGGCCTTGAGTGAGGTCTGTTCCAGGGCGCTCAGTCATTGTGTAAACTCGCGTAGGATGCCCCGGTCCAAAAACCGGCATACTACGGAACTGCTCAAAATCTGATTTAAACCCTGTGGTCTGTGAGTTTGCTAAATTATTCGTATTAGAAGTTTGCGCTAGCATGGTTTGCTTTGCGCCACTCATTGCGATATATAAACTGCGATCCATCGTTATCTCCTTTTATTGCTTATTGCAATTACACATTCAAGATAGTTTGTACGATAGTTTTTTCTGTGGTAATCACCTGAGCATTCGCTTGGTATGCCTGCTGTGAAATAATCAAATGAACTAATTGGTCCGATAAATCAACCGTAGACCCTTCTAAAGCACCTGATTGAATAAGGCCAAAGTTTCCTGTTCCTGCTTGGCCAGAAATGGCTTCACCTGAACCAATACTTTCTTTCCAAGTGGTATCACCAACTTTAGTTAAACCTTGTGAGTTAGCAAAACGAGTTAAAGCAACTTTGCCTAGAATTTCTACTCCACCATTACTAAATCGAGCTAAAACCGCCCCATCATCACCAATATCGATTCCCGTTAACGTTCCTACGGGTAATCCATCTTGCGATAAATCCCTAACAGCAAATGCTGAACTAAATTGAGTTGAATCCCCAAAGCTATAGGTAAACTCAATAGGATCAACGGATAAACTGCTATCAATCTCCGTTGATATATAAGGCCCCATATCAACCTTCCCCAATGGGTTCGTTAAAGTACCCGACGGGCTAAATTCAACCTGAACGGGATAATGAATGTCTCCTACCCCAGGCACTGGCTCTTGCGCTGGTACTGGTGTTGGTGTAACTACAGCCGGGTTAACAGCAACTCCATCAATATAATAAAAAGCCTTCCATTGGTTTGGTGTTCCACCTCCACCTCCTTGGTTATCTGTTACATAATAAGTACTAGAAACATGCGGGCTACCTTGTGAATCGTATATCGTAATGGAAGAGAGGTGGTTATAAGTCGTCGGGTCTGTGATATCGACTACATTACCAGCTGCAATAAATGCAGGTGGTGTCACTTCTTGTGCATCTAAATTCACACTCATTAAAACATCGCTTGTTCCTGCTGGCGCACCTTGCGTTGAATTAATTTTTAATGGTGAAAAAACTCCTTCAGTAAAACCTTCTTCTATGGTTGTACCATTGGGTGCAAAGGACATTAAAAAATCAGCTTGGTTGTTGACCACAAAACCTTGCGCATTGATTTTAAATTCTCCCGACCGTGTATAGGAAGTAGGTTTAGAAGCTGCAGGGTCTGAAGCCATAGAAAAGAAACCCTCCCCTGCAACCGCTAAATCTAAATTATTATTGGTGAAATTTAATGATCCCTGATTAAATTGCTGGGCAACATTAGCTACCCGAACACCAGACCCTGCTTGAGTACGCCCTACCCCAAAGACAGAGGCTGAATACACATCAGCAAATTCGGCCCTAGACCCTTTAAAACCTGTCGTATTTGCATTCGCAATATTATTACCCGTCACTTGTAAATCTTTAGCGGCAGCATTTAAACCACTTAACGCAACTGAAAATCCCATAACCCTCTCCCTTTAAGATATTTGTTTAACTTTGTTAAAATCAATATTTCCAGCTGGCCCTAAATTAAGCTGTATGCCTTTCTGCGCTCTACCTAAATCAACACTCTGTACCGTTGCATTCACAAAGGTAGCCAATGAAGTATTTTCGCCCCCTAGCAAACCTTGCGCATCAATTTCATACAGTCCAGGGGTGGCATAATTTCCATCATCCATTAAGCCATCCCACTCAAATTTTACATTTCCTGAAGCTTGCGCACCTAAATTAAGTGTTTTAACCACTTCACCATTGGGTGCAACAATATTAATGCTTACGTCACTTGCTGCTGAATCCAATTCAATACTGCCTGAAAGCGGCTGACTAACGCCTAACATTGCCGCATCACCTGAAAACTCAACAGACCGGCCCAATAAAGAAGCGGCATCAAGTGCTTGGTTAGCGGTCATAGAGCTTGCAAAAGAAGCAAATGAATCTTTTAACTCATTAATTCCCTCAACAGTACCGAACTGAGCCATTTGCGCTAAAAAATCACCATTTTCCATCGGTTTTGTTGGATCTTGATGCGTCATTTGAGTGGTCATCAATCTTAAAAACTCATCTTGTCCTAATGATTTACTTTTTGCTTCATCAGTAACCGAAGAACTTAAGCCTAACTCTTGAATGGTATTAAAATTAATTGCCATAATTATTCTCCTACTTACCCATTTTTAAGGTTTCTAAAATAAGTCGTTTCGATGTATTAAAGACTTCAACATTGTTTTGATATGACCGAGATGCGGACATCATATTTGCCATTTCTTCCACCATATTGACATTCGGTCTAAAAATATAGCCCTCTTCATTTGCCATTGGATGATGCGGCGAATATTCCATAACAGGCTCAGCATCACTTTCCACGACACCTTTCACCTTGACCCCAACAGCAGCTGAGTTCTTATCCATGCTATTTTTTAATTCTGCAGCAAAAACAGGCTGTCTCGATTTATAAACTTCCCCTAAACTACTGCTAATGCTATTAGCATTAGAAATATTACTGGCGACTAAGTTCAAACGTAAAGACTGCGCATTCATACCACTAGAAGAAATATCAAAAACACTAAAAGTTGACATCTTTATTGCCCTCTAATTGCAGCCATCAAGCCTGAAAATTTGCCATTTAAAAATGTCAAACTTGCTTGATACTGTACTGAATTTTCAGCAAATTTACCTTGCTCTATATGTGCTTCAACGGTATTGCCATCTAAAGAAGCTTGTTGAGGATTACGATACATAACACCGCCCATTCCAGCCCCGTTTCCTTGCATATGTCCTTTATGCGTTGTATTTAAAGAGCGGCTCTGAACCGGCATTTCTTTATTTAGAATACTTTTGAAATCTAAATCTTTGGCCTTGTAAAAAGGGGTTTCCGCATTTGCTAAATTAGCCGCTAAAATTTCACTGCGACGTTCACGCAAAGCTAAAGCTTGCGGATGAATTCCTAATGCATTATCAAAATTAATTGCCACTTTCTTGCCTCTTTTATCATTACTTACTGTAATAAAAGCAGAGTTCATGCCAACTACTATAAATAACCAAAAGTCACTCTATAAACAAAGCTACTTAATTGATTTTATTTAAAATAATAGATTGTTTATAAAATATAGCTGGTTAATTTGTAGGCTACTGAATTGAGGGGCGGCAAAAAATACTTGCCACATTGGCTGAATAATAAAACTTCCTAAAACCTCTAGGGAAGAGCTAAGCTTTATGTCATAGTTTTTAAACAGCGGCTAAGAATCGCCGCCTTGATATTATTTTCTATATTGCATAGAAAACACGATAAAAAACACCAATACACTATATAAAGGTGTTTTAAATTATTACCTATTTGAAGCGCTTAATTATTACTCTGGTGAACCGTCTGTAATCTTTTTTGAATGGCGGCCGCCAAAGCATCAGGTTTAAATTTAGCGATAAACTCATCTGCGCCTACTTTTTCGACCATTGACGTGTTAAAAACACCACTTAAAGAGGTATGTAACACTAAATATACCCCCTTCATTTCAGGGTCTGCTTTGATTTTAGACGCTAAAGTGTAACCATCCATCTGCGGCATTTCTACATCAGAAATAATCATCGAGTAGTGCGATGGAATATCCACACCATCTATTTGTAACGCTTGTAAATGCTCCCATGCTTCCGCCCCATCTTCCATCAAAGTACTACTAATACCCATTTGGTCTAACACACGCTTCACCTGCCCTCTAGCAACAGAAGAATCATCAACAATTAAGATATGATCATTAGTATTAGCCTCTGCATCATTTGTTGCCAAAGCATCTTCTGAAGCTTCTTCTGAAGCGCCCATGACTTCACTCATGATCTTTTCTACATCAATCACTTCAATCATTTCATCTTCAAACCGAGTGACAGCCGTTAAATAATTTTCTCTACCCACCCCTTTTGGTGGAGCGTTTACCTCACTCCAGCCTATATTAATAATCCTATCAACCGTCCCAACCATAAAACCTTGAGTACTACGGTTGTATTCCGTGACTATGACATAGTTATTTGCTTCTTGACTGATAGGGTACATACCAATAGCCATTGATAAATCCATAACAGGAATCGTTTTGCCGCGTAAATGAGCCACGCCACAAACAACGGCATTTGAGTTAGGTATCTGCGTTAACTTTGGACATTGAATAACTTCTTGAACCTTAAAAACATTAATTCCAAATCGCTGCTTACCAGCCAATTTAAACAGTAATAATTCAAAACGGTTATGCCCTGCTAGTTGGGTTCTTTGATCAACCCCATCCAAAATTCCAGCCATCAATAGTTCCTAATAATTCAATGCCACAACATATATCACGGTTGATTTTTACCGACTCTTTATTAATAAAGTTTAGCAAAAGATGATTTACAGTTATAAGCTTATAATTTTTCGTATTATAACCATTAAAACAATGCTTATTTTATTATTTATGGCACTATAAATGCTGCTTAATATAAATATTCCTAAAGATACTTGGTTACTTTAATGTTTAATACACAGTTTTTACGTTTTTTACCCCTCATTTTCATCACCTTTTTAGGAACGACAGGTTCAGTATTTGCAAAAGAGTATCAAAGCGTAGAGTCGATTGAAAAAAAAATAACTCAATTTATTCTTAACAACATTGATACGACGCAAGATTTTAAAATTGAAGTCCATCACTTAGACAGTCGCTTAAAATTACCAAAATGCAGCATTCCTATCGAAGCTTACAGCCGAAAAGCCACGCTGAAAGCAGGTATTTTGTCTATCGGCATTCGCTGTAAAGGCGACCACCCTTGGGGGTTATACAATTCAGCCAAGCTTTCTATTTATAAATCAGTACTGGTTCTAACACAAAGCTTAAGCCGTCATACTTTAGTCACTATCGACCACGTGACTAATGAAAGGCGGCCTAGCAATAAATTATCTCGTGGGTTTTTTACTCATTTCACACAAATTAACGGTTCCATAAGCGCCCGTAATTTACAAGCAGGAAGCATATTACGCCCTTCACAAATTATTACGCAAAAATTAATTAAGAAAGGTGATAAAGTAACTATTTCAGCTAAGTCTAAATCCTTTAAAATACATATGTCAGGTCATGCATTAATGGGTGGCCGCTTAGGTGACACGATTCGTGTTAAAAATAGTAAATCTAAAAAAATCGTTGAAGGAACTATCACCGCAGCAGGTGTTATTTCGGTTAATTAAAAACCGTTTATTAATTTATATTTTTACTAAAGTTATCTAGTTCATAGCCGCTAAGCTAGTTAAGAAATCTATAAGGAGGCTGTCATGGGCATCGAAATCACCCCAAGAGTAGCGTTAGCTGACGTTAATAAACAAACTAATAAGCTTAACAACCCTACTCAAGTAAGTCATAAAACAACACCTGAAGCATCATCTGATTCAGTCAATCTATCTGTAGGCAACTTATTGTCTAATGTCGATTCTGCACCAGTTGATAATTCAGCTCGTATTGAAGCACTTAAAAATAAGATCGAAAGTGGGAACTACACCGTTGACAGCCATAAATTAGCTGGAAATATCATACGAAGTGAAAGAGACCTCGCTCCTTTTTAGAAGTAGCTCACCATGATAGATAAAACCCATGCCATCACTATACAGCTCGTTGAAACAGCCTTAGAAAACACTAGGATGCTTTTTCAGTTATTGACTAAAGAAGCGAGTTTATTAAAAACAAAAACACAGCCGCATAAATTAGAAGCGCTCACCAAACAAAAAAACGAAGTGATTGCTTTATTAACTACGTTTAGCAAACAAGTTGAGCAAATACTGCTATCAGAGAAATTAACAAAAGAACAAGGTATGGATGCCTACTTTGATATTGCCAACAAAGCAGACATTGATACGTCGACCTCTTATAAAAATTGGCAAGAACTCGTTGAAGTCTCTAAAAAATGTCGCTCCATCAATGAACAAAATGGCGCCTGCTTACATATTTTAAATAAACATAGCTTACGCGTATTAGATGTATTAAAAGGCAAAGACCCAACAGTCACCACTTACAGTAAAAGCGGCCATGCCAAAAGCAGCAGCTCCTCTCGCACAACAATTTCTGTATAAAACAAAAAAGCCGGATTGAAATTCATTTCAATCCGGCTTTTTTGTTTTATCAATTCACCTAAAGAACAGCTACTCTTCTATCTCATCCTTTTCCATAAAAGATTCAATCAGCATCAACCCAACACCAACAGTAATAGCAGAATCTGCAATATTAAAAATGGGCCAATGATAAACGCCATAATAAACGTCTAAGAAATCAATCACGTACCCATAGATCACGCGATCAATAATATTACCTATTGCACCACCCAATATTAAGCTTAGCGAAAGTGCTAATAATTTCTCTTCTGGTTTTAACTTCTTTAAATAAATAACAATCCCTACACTCACTGCAATTGCTAACACTGCAAAAAACCAACGCTGCCAGCCACCCGCCTCACTTAAAAAGCTAAATGCCGCACCATAGTTATGCGCATAGGTAATACTAAAATTGGGCATAATAGGAATAGATTGATGCAAGCCAAGGTTTAAGTCGACCCAAACTTTAGTAATTTGATCTAATACAACCATTAAGCCTGATAGCCATAACCACTTCAACATACGTCTTTCCCTTTAACAAAAATAAAGGGAAGTACAATAATGCACTTCCCTAGATAGTCTAACTCGTTATTCTAAAAGCTGAGTACCTTCCCTTTTATCAAGGAAATAAAGAATCCTCAAAACCTTTAAAACAATTTATGCAAAGCGCCTTAACTCACCTTCGCCATCAATATTTTCCACGCAACGACCACATAACTCAAGATGCGCATCATGAGTTCCCACATCTTCTTTATAGTGCCAACAACGCACACATTTTTCATGCTCAGAAGCAGCCACTTTAATACTTAGACCTTCTAACTCAGTTGCAACCGCATCACTACTCAGCTCACTTAATGAATGTAGCGTGACCCCTGAGGCAATAAAGATAAAATGTAATTCATCAGAAATTTTATTTAATACAGAGAAATATTCATCATTACAATAAAGCTCAACTTCCGCATTTAATGATGCGCCAATAACGCCAGACTTACGCATATTCTCTAATTCTTTACTCACCGCCTCACGCACAGTAACAATCACATCCCAAGCTTCTCGCGTTAAAATCGCATCCTCAGCTAAAGGAAATAGTCCCGTATACTCCGTTTCTAATAAAACAGACTCACTACGTTCACCCGGCATATATTGCCAAATCTCATCGGCCGTATAACAAGTAATAGGCGCTAACCAACGCACCATTGCTTCCATCACATGGTACATTGCTGTTTGCGCTGAGCGTCTTGCAACATTGTCAGCTTTAACTGTATATTGGCGATCTTTAATAATATCTAGATAAAAACCACCTAGATCCATCGCACAAAAATGATGTACTTTCTGATTAATAACGTGGAATTGATATTCATCATAAGCCTGCATCACTTCTTTTTGGATATTTAAAGCACGGTCAACAATCCAACGATCTAACGCCAACATATCATCCGGCTGAACAAGGTCTGTCGCTGGATTAAAATCAGCTAGATTAGATAATAAAAAGCGTGAGGTATTACGTAAGCGACGGTAAACATCTGACGTACGCTTTAAAATTTCATCTGATACCGTCATTTCACCACGGTAATCTGTACCTGATACCCAAAGGCGCAATACATCAGCTCCCAGTGACTTCATGACTGATTGTGGCGCAACCACATTACCTTTAGATTTGGACATTTTTTTGCCGTCCGCATCAACAGTAAAGCCATGCGTTAATACTGCTTTGTACGGCGCAGTATCATTGATTGCAACAGAGGTTAATAATGAAGACTGAAACCATCCGCGATGTTGATCTGAGCCTTCTAAATATAAATCTGCAGGGAACTGTAACTGCTCTCTTTGATTTAAAACACTCTCATGCGAAACACCCGAATCAAACCAAACATCTAGGGTATCTTGCGTTTTATCATAATCATCCGCTTCATCACCTAAAAATTCAGCTTTATCTAAAGCAAACCAAGCTTCAATCCCTTTTTGCTCAACTTGTAGTGCAATTTCTTCAACAAAACGATCACTATCAGGATGTAACTCGCCTGTTTCTTTATGTACAAAGAAAGGAATCGGCACTCCCCAAGTACGTTGGCGAGAAATACACCAATCAGGACGGCCTTCAATCATACCTTCAATACGCGCTTGCCCCCACTCAGGTAACCACTGCACTTTTTTGATTTCTTCCACAGCAACAGGGCGTAAACCATTTTGCTCCATAGAAATAAACCACTGCGGTGTCGCACGAAAAATAATCGGCGTTTTATGTCTCCAACAATGCGGATAGCTATGCAGTAAGGCTTCGTGATGGACTAATTTATGCTTTTTAGTTAATACTTCAATGACATGATCATTGGCAGAAAAAACATGCTCACCTGCAAAAAATTCTGTATTGGGTAAAAAGACCCCATTATCCCCGACAGGATTATCAATGGGTAAACCATAACGTACGCCGACAACATAATCGTCTTGTCCATGTCCTGGTGCCGTATGTACTGCCCCCGTCCCTGCTTCTGCGGTTACATGATCACCCAAAACAATCGGTACTTTACGGTTATAAAAAGGGTGCATTAATAACTGCTTATCTAAAGCATCCCCGTTGCAATAGGCAATAACATGACTACCTTCCATGCCATAACGGTCTACCGCATCTTTCCACAACTGGCTAACTAAAACTAAACGTTCTTTTACACCATCCTTTTCACACTGAACAACCACATATTCATATTTAGGGTTCAAACTAACCGCTTGGTTGGCAGGCAATGTCCATGGTGTTGTGGTCCAAATAACAACAGACAATGGACCTTCACCCTGATGATCAGGGACGGAATGACAACTATCAAAAAACTTCGCCACATCCAAAACTTCAAAACGTACATCAATAGCAGGTGAATGTTTGTCTTCATGCTCCACTTCAGCTTCTGCCAACGCTGACCCACAATCAGTACACCAATGCACAGGTTTAAAACCTTTCGTCAAATGCCCTTTTGCATTGATTTTACCAAGCGCACGAATGGTATTTGCTTCATATTGATAATCCATTGTTAAATAAGGATTATCCCATTCAGCGAACACCCCTAAACGGACAAATTCTTCCTTTTGCATTTTGACTTGTTTCGTTGCATATTCTCTACATGCTTTACGAAACACTTCTGCGGAAACCTTAACCCCTGCTTTGCCTATTTTCTTTTCGACCATTAATTCAATCGGCAAGCCATGACAATCCCAACCAGGTATATAAGGCGTATCAAACCCTGCTAAGGTTTTAGATTTAAGAATAATATCCTTTAAAACCTTATTAACCGCATGGCCAATATGGATTGCACCATTGGCATACGGCGGGCCATCATGCAAAATAAACTGAGGTTTACCCTTAAATTCAGTACGAATTTTTCGATAAATATCGGCTTCTTTCCATTTTTTTAAACGCTCAGGTTCACGTTGAGCCAAATTTCCCTTCATAGGAAATGCTGTTTTAGGAAGGTTAAGAGTTTTTTTATAGTCGATAGTCATGAGTTTTTATATTGCATATAAGTCTTAGCTTGAGCAGTATCTAATTGAATCTGCCGTTTTAAATCATCCAATGATTCAAAGCACATTTCACTTCTAATTTTAGATTTAAAATGTACTTCTACCTGCTTTCCATAAATGTCTTGATTAAAATCAAATAGGTGAGTTTCTAAAACCACCTTTGTTCCGCCATTGACTGTCGGCCGTGTTCCTACATTTGCAACACCATAGGCCTCTTGCCCATTAAGACCCGTCATTGTTACCGCAAAAACACCTTCTATTGCTGTATTTTTACGCAACATCTGTATATTTGCTGTTGGGAAGCCAATTTCTCTGCCCAACTTATTACCATGAATTACTTTTCCACGAATAGAATAATCACGCCCTAACATCTGTTTAGCTTTAACTAAATCACCATTACTAAGAGCATCTCTAATTTGCGTACTACTCACTCGGTTGCCTTTTACTGAATAAGAGGCTGTGTTAATGACTTGGAAATTAAATTGTTTACCTGCTTCTTGCAATAATGCAAAATTTCCGCGCCTTGATTTTCCAAAATGAAAATCATCGCCCACCACTAAATACTTTACATTTAAGCGGTTCACCAAAATTTCTCGAATAAAGTATTCTGGGTCTAAATCAGCAAATTGCTGATTAAAATTAACGATCAACAAGCTATCGACTGATAATTGATTAAGGTGCCCAATTTTTTCCCGCAAACGCGTTAGCCTTGCTGGGGCGTTACCCTTTAAAAAAAACTCTAACGGTTGCGGCTCAAATGCCATCACCACAACAGGTAAATTTAATAACTTACCTTTTTCAGCTAATTTATTGATAACAACTTCATGCCCTGTGTGTACACCATCAAAATTGCCTATGGTCAATACACATCCTTGCTCTAAAGTTTGTAACTGTTTGATTCCGCGAATTAACTGCATCAAATTCTAATAAAAATAGCTATTCTATCACTATTAGCAACTAAGGTAGCGCGCAATAAATACCCCCTCATATTGCGCCGGGTTTTTGTTTGTCTTCAAAGCCTGCCCCGTACTTGATACGGGGCGTAGAAATAGGCGCATAGCTAGCTAGATAACTACCTCTACAAGGCAAAAGACGGACAAAAAGACTAGCAAGGTGGAGGAGGATTTATGCGAGTTGCCTATTATTAGGCTCACTCGACTACAGGAAACTCTTTGAGCCTGATATACTCAACATTATGATCTTTTCTTTTAACTAAGGTTTTCCTATGACACGCAATAAAAAAACTTTTATTTCATTATTCGCCTGCCTTTTATTTTTATTCTCCTCCATTAGCAGCGCAGAAGAAGTCTCATACGGAGAGAAAGTAGGCCATAAAACACTTAGGTCTCTCTCAAATATGACACTCGGCATCTTAGAAGTCCCTAAAGGCATCATTAAAACAACTAACGATTCCAATATAATCTATGGATTAACTGCGGGGACTTTTTTAGGCTTACTGAATACTGTCGGTCGAACAAGCGTCGGCGTTGTTGACTTCATCACTTTCCCTTTAGCCACCAAACCTATCATTCAGCCTGTACACCCGTGGCAAAGTTACTTAACAATCCCAACAAGCTATGAAGATATTTTTGTTTTAGACTTTTAAGTTAACCTTTTATGTAGGACGAGTAAAATTCAGCACCGGATTTTTAGTCCGTAATGAAACCCATCAACCCACAACTATTAACGCTTCGGTGTTGATAATTCATATCGTGGCTGATTTGATGGGTTTCGAAAAAGCGACCCTACCCATCCTATGCACTAGCAGCTACCTTTAAGTATCCCAAGGCGAGGCTCCAGCCTCCTGTAAAACAATACGACTCATCCCATTGGTTTGCTTTACTAATTCAATCTGAGTTCTTATTCTTTGTTTAATACCCTCAACATGCGAAATAATACCAATTATTTTCCCTTGAGTCCTTAGATTTTCTAAAGTACTAATCACAATATAAAGCGCTTCCGCATCTAAATTACCAAAGCCTTCATCAATAAATAAAGAATCAACAGCACGGCCATTATTGGCAATTTCTGATAAGCCTAAAGCCATCGCTAAACTCACCACAAATAACTCACCACCCGATAAAGACTTGATCGCACGCTGCGCACCTTGCTGCTTAAGGTCAATAATATCAATTGCCAGCCCCGCCTCACTTGCTTTATTAACCAATTGATAGCGGCCATTCATTTTTTCTAAAAATTGATTCGCTGAGTTTAATAATTTAGCAATTATTTTTACCTGTATACGCTGCTTGTATTCAGCATCTGCCTCATTTTCTAATAATTCTTGCTCACTATTAGATTCATCCAACAATGTTTTTTGAGCCGCTATATCTCTTAATAATTGTGCATTACTGGTTAATAAAACCTTCTGTTGTGCAGTCGTTTTTTCCAAAGCTGTCACTTCTTCGATCACGATGTCCATTTGCACCTCTTTTTCACGCAATAAAATAACCACACCCTCAACGGTCTCATTATTATTTAAATGCACCTCTTCTGCTGATAACTGCTTTCCTAAACGACCTATTTCAACGGGGTATTCTGCTAAACTTGATTGTAATTTAGTCGATATACTTTCTTGCTCACCCTTGTTAGCAAACACGACTACTAATTCTCTAATTTGTACTAAATTCTCATAACCCGCAGCAACTACATCAGCCAATAAGCTTTGCTCCACAAGTTCCAAGTCACTCACTAACTGCACAAGTTTATTTTCTTGCTCCACTAACAAGGTTTGTTTATTCAAGCTAGAAAAATAGAGCTGTGCATTTTCTTCATTGCGCAATAGTCCAGAAAACTCACTGACTCGCTCATCCATAAGCTTTAATTTATCTTGAGCAACCACCAAAACATCACGCATTTTTTGTAACTCAGTAATAAGAGATTCTTTTCTTAAACTATAAGATTGATAGTCTTGGCGCCGCTTACTTAAAGTATCGTAAACTCCATCTTCTTTGCCTGCTGCAGGTAAGAGCTCATCAACAGCCGCTAACTGCTGACTAATCACTTGCGACATTTCACTTTCTTCTTGCACAATAACCGCTAAATCTTCTTCTAATAAAACAATCTCCTGTGGCCTACCTTCACCCTTAGCATCCAATATTTTTTGCTTGGTGTATCGCCGCTCTATTAGCCCTTCTTTTTTAAGAACAAGTACTTCTGATTTCGAAATTGCCTTACCTTTAGCACGACAGCGTTTAATTAAGCCATTTATGTCTTCTAACGCTATTTTTTCTCTTTTAATATGAGCACGCATCACTCGAAAACGGCCGATTTCCAAATCAGAGTCCAATACATTCAGACGAGAACTCAAGGTCACCCATTCAGCTCGAATACGGTTAATCTGTTCAGCATGCTCTTTATTTGTATCAACATATTTAGTGTAAGCAGTAATATCTTGATTTGATTTTTTGGCCTCACTCTGCAATACCTTTAGAATCTTTTTCTGATCAGCCAATGCTTGCTTAGAATCATTTTGCGAGGGTTCTTTATGTGCAAAAGGATGCTCTTTCGAGCCACACAGAGAGCATTCAACCCCATCCTCCAGCCGATCTCTATCTTCTCTTAATTGCAACCTTAAGGCCTCTCTATAAACCCCTTTTTCCAAAATATTATGAATATTCTGTGCCGCATCAATTTCACTATACTTTTGATCCAGCGTCTCATCTAGCTGCTTTTGATCCAAGTGATCAAAACGCTTAGAAAAACCCTTATTCCCAAAACGTTTATACACTTTGGCTAAGTTACGCAATTCAATAAAATCAGCTAAACGCTGCCTTTGCTCAGTATGTAAATTACTAATTTCTTCTAAACTGTGCCCTTGCGAAATTTCTTTTAATTCCGCATTAAGCGTTATTAATGAAGTCTTTTCTTTATCAATGTCTTTTTGCAAACCCTTAGTGACACTTATGTTTTTAGTTGATGCTGAAGAGCTACTTTTATGTTCTTTATTAAATGCTTTGAGTCGTTTTTCAATTTCCGCTATTCGTTGGCGTTTATTCTTTAACTGCCCAATAGCCGGCATATTATCAATTAAAAAATGATCGGCCGCACGCTCCTTTAACCAAACATCAACTTTATCGAGAGACGATTCTTTTTCTGGTAGCTGCGTTTCCATTTGGTTCGTTAAAACAAACTCAGCTTCCATTTCTGTTTTTGCTTGTTTTAACTGTTGAGTTAACTCAGCAATTTTCTGTTGTCGAACAGCAGCATCTGAAGGTTTTAACTCGGCTAAATAAGTTTGATCAAAATTTTCAGCTTGCAACTTATCTTGAATTGCTTGAACTTCTTGTTGATACGCTAATAAATATTGCTGCTCTTCTTCAATTGAAAGCGTTTTAGCATCTAAGGTTTGAAGGCCCGCTTGGAAAACCAATGCAGGCTCTGATTCTTTTATTTTCGCTAACTCAGCTTGTACCTCGGCTAAATTTTCTTGATCTTTTCTTTCAGCCTGCTTTAACTGAGCAACCTTATCTTTTAATACCTGTAAATTTTGCAAGCTTGCTTGCAGCTGTAATAAGTCGGTATTTTCTTGTTTTAATTCAGATAATCTTGATTTTTGGTCTGCTAAATCTAGTTCTATAACCGAACGCTGCTCATCTGACATTAAATCAATCTCTGCCAGAGTCAATTGCAACTCAGCCAGCGCTTGCTCTGCTTTCTGTTTAGTTTCTAGTACTGTTTTTTTATAATCAACATAGATATCATGACTAATAATGCGCTCTAAAATATCCAGTTTTTCAGCGTCTAAAGCCGTTAAAAAAGCAGAAAAGTCACCTTGTTCTAAAATAATAGAACGTGTAAATCGACGGAAATCCATCCCCGTTAATTCAACAACTTTCATTAATACATTATGCGGATCTTCCGCTAAAACTTGCTCTTCCTCTCCTAGCAATTTCAGCTGCATCGCAACCGGCTTTAAACTGCCTTCATCATAGGTTTGCACCTGCCAACTCGAACGATATGATAATCCTTCAACCAAGAATTCTACTTGAGCAAAACAGCCCTGTGTATTTTTGGTCATCACATTTTCAGCGGGCTTGTTAAACCGAAAGGTTTGCCCATATAAAGCTAAAGTGATCGCATCTAAAATACTTGATTTACCCGAGCCATTTGGCCCCGTAATAGCAAAAACGCCTGCATCAGAAATTGGTGCTTTATTAAAATCAATTCGACTTTCACCTTCCAGTGAATTGATATTTTTAAAATAAACGTTCAGTATTTTCATAAGATACTAATTAAATGAGGTATTTCACTAATAACAAAAGATTAAAAATCAGAATTTCGCCCTTTGGCTCATCTAATTTTAGATTTATGCGAGATAACTAATCATTATAAATGAAAAAATAATGCTTCGATTATTATCCGCATACAAATCGCTAATTTTTACACTCCTAAAAACAAACTATAGGCGACCCAGCAAAATCTTACTTAGGTTTTATAGGTAACTTATTTTTTTATTACCGGGCGTTTTAGAGGTAATTTGTTTTTTATTAACGGGAGTTTTCGCACTGGATAATCAACACCATACCTCACCCCAACCGAATCATCATCTCTCTGGTCATAAGTCTCTTTTGTTCCAGATTTCTGTTGAATATTGCGCGCAAATTCTTCAGCTGCTTTAATTTTTCTTTCCTTATCTTCCTCTTTCTTTTTTACCTGCCTTTCCCCCTCCCAGCGCTCTATATCACCCTCTAATTTTTTAGATGCCGCTTGCTGTTTTTCTTGGCTAATATCAGGTGTTAATTCAAATTGCTGTTTTGTCCCTACTGGACAAGGTGACTCTTGAAAAACCAGCTTACCTTCAATTTCACACTTATTGATGTCAGCGTAAGCGACCAAACTAACGCTCGATAAAACAAACATTAAAATATATTTCATACATTACTCTCAGTTTACTTTCCATTTAATATTACAGCCGACACTAGGCATCTGCTCTTCACTAATTGTATTTCCTGCCAATAAAGCCTCTAATGCATTGCGTAAATCAAGCCCTGTTAAGGCTTGATTGTTTTTAGGGGTTGCAGCATCTAGTCGCCCACGGTAAACACAGCTTGAATCCGCATTAAATAAATAAAAATCAGGTGTGCATGCTGCCAAATAAGCTTTTGCTACTGCCTGCGTTTCATCATATAAATAAGCAGCAAAAGGATTCCCCCATGCTTTTATTAACGCTTGCATTTTATCCGGTGCATCTTGCGGGTAGTTGCTGACATCATTGGCACTAATCGCAATGGTATTGATACCTAATTGCGCATATTGCTGGGCAATCGCAATTAATTGCTCTTTTATATAAAGAACATAAGGGCAATGGTTACACATAAATATAACCACTGTGCCCTGCTCGCCTTGTAATTCAGCCAATGATTTATGCGCGCCCGATTGCGTATCTAGCAAATTAAAAGTAGGAGCTTGTGTGCCTAAAGGCATCATATTTGAAGGGGTTTCTGACATATTATTTCTCCCAAAGTATGGACTAATTTAAATAACCAGTAAAAGAGTCGATTTTATGACTCTTGCCGCCACAAACCTGCGCCACTGGATTTATCAAGCATATCCAAAGTTAGCTCATGTGCTTGCAGCTCTTCTTCTGTACACTTAATGATTTTTAATGCAGGTCTATCAGCACTTAATCGTTGGATAGTCGCTTCCGTACCGCCCTCATTATCCTCATCGTCATCCAACAAAGAATCCTGCCCACCTGTCATTAACAAATAGACATCAGAAAGAATTTCCGAATCTAATAAAGCGCCATGTAAATCACGATGACTATTATCAATACCGTAACGCTTACAGAGTGCATCTAAGCTATTTCGCTGTCCGGGGTGTTTTTTACGCGCATAGACTAAGCTATCAAAAATAGTACAGATTTCATCAACCGGCGCTAAATTTTTATTCAGTAATGCTAATTCATGATTAAGAAAGCCGACATCAAAGGGAGCGTTATGAATAACCAGCTCCGCACCTTTCACGAAATCAATAAAATCATCGACAATATCTTTAAATAAAGGCTTATCAACTAAAGATTCATTGCTAATACCATGAACCTCTATCGCGCCTTGATCAATCATCCTTTCAGGGTTGATGTACATATGAAATTGTCGATCCGTTAAGCGGCGATTAACCAGCTCAACACACCCAATTTCAATAATACGATGCCCTTCTTTAGGGTTTAACCCTGTCGTTTCTGTATCTAAAACAACTTGGCGATGTGTTTTTTCCATTTTCATTTGCCCCTAAATTTTAATCGACACCTAACTAAAAATCACTTTCTCTATCGTCGGTAACGCTTGTTTGATATGTTCAAAGCTATGCGAACCACCGTCATAAGTCACAACATTGGCCTTTTCTTTATATATTGCTAAAGTCTTTGCCGAATCAATTAACTCATCCGCCTCATCCAATAATACGGTTCTATCTATTTTCTGTGTACTGCTTTCAAGCTCTTCTTCGTAGCGCTCAAGTTGTTCGCAATCCGCTTGCTGCCACTGATAAGCCTCAGCTGTTTCATAATTTTCAGTCACGCCAATAAATTGCGGCAGTAATTCGCTGGGCTTTATCGCAGGATTAATCATAATCGCTTTACAGCCTGTTTTCATTGCTAAATATTCGCTAGCAAAGCCGCCCATGGACGACCCCATAAAAATCACATCATAAGATTGATCTAAATACTGATTCCATTCAAATATCATATCTTCTACGAGCGACTCAAAATCACGATAATCAACATTGGGCGTAAAAAATAGAATATCTTTTTGCGCACAAAATTCTTGCATCACTTGTAACTTTTCTTTACTGCGTAACAAATTTCCTTCTAAATCTAAAGAAGCTGAGTTAAAGCCATGCAGGTAAATAATTGCTTTTTTCATCATATAAATTGTGCTTATTTTAATGGTTTGTAATTGTTAGAGTTTACTACCTTGCATCATGGTTATTTAAAGAGTTAACCTCACCCCCTAAATATATCGGATAATTTTCTCAAAATTTCGGGTTTATTTTAAACTAACCTTTTGTTACCTAAAAAATGAGTTTCGATATTGTAAACTGTATAACTGTCATAACGATAATCCATTGTTTTTAGTGTAAACCTGTTCGCCTAAAAGACGAAGGTTTTACCCTTCATGAATGGGAAATAAAAACCTTATTTTAAAAGACTTGAATAAAATCACTAAAAAGTCGAGAATTGAAACCAAGAAACAGTATAGTTTCATAGTAAAAAAAGAATCATTAAACATCTATTTCGGGGAGGTGCATGATGGAAGACAATTCAATTGTCTGCCACTGTACAGGCATAACCCAAGGAAGATTAAAGCAAGCCATTACTCAAGGAGCGACTAACTTTGAATTGCTAGTATCAGCAACTGATGCTTGCACCCAGTGCGGCTCTTGTGCGCCTTATTTACACGAGTTATTAGGCAAGAAAATTAACTGGACAGCGGTTGAAATATCCAAAATAAAATCAGTCGCTACCGGTATCAAATCGTTCAAATTAAAAGCTAAAAATAAAAACCATCAATTTGATAATCACCAACCTGGGCAATATATTTTAGTCAAAGCTTATATTAATGAACAATGGGTGACTCGCCCTTACGCATTATCCGCAGCTCGATCCGCGACTACCTATAGAGAAATTACTGTTAGGAAAAAACCTAATGGGGTTTTTACTCAATGGTTATTTGATGGCGCTGAGACAAAAACAATGCAAATTACCGATTTGCAAGGCACAGGCTATATTGATATTGCCTCAAAAAACAAAAGTGTTTGCTTTTCAGGTGGTGTTGGAATTACCCCCATTATTTCCGCCTGTCGGTCTATTAAACAAGAAAAGCTAAGTAACACGGGGCTGCATATTGATTATTCCGTGTCTGATGCCGGCCATATCGCTTGCGAACGTGAATTAAAAAAAATCATCAAAAAAAATCCGTTTATTTCTTTGCACATCAGAGTTGCGCAGAGAATTTCTTTAGCAGAAATTACCGATATCGTGCAAGCTAATAACTCAGAAACACAATATTATGTGATTGGCCCTAATCAATTTGAAACTTACATACATAAAGCATTATTAAACTGCGGCGTTACTGAAAGTGCTATCAATAATCTTAAAGAAAAAACTATCATTGCTGTGCCACAATCAGCTTCAAAAACCACGCATAGTGTGAATCGAAGTTACGTCTATATTGGCATGCTATTACTTTCTGCCTTTCTGATTCAAGAATGGTTTGACCTAAAAATCCCCATAATAGAGGCGTTACAACAAGATGAGAGCTATAAGCGCTGGACGGGCTTTATTGTCTTATCTTTTATTGCTTTTCAATGGTACTACCCAATAAAACAACTTTTTTCTTTTAAGAAAAACCTATTTTATTGGCAAAAAATACATAAATACAATGGTGTGATAGCACCCGTTATTTTATATATTCATGCAACCTCGATCGGCTATGCCTATTTATTTATCTTATCTACCGCGTATTTAAGCAATAATATTTTAGCTTTATGTAATCGAGATGCTTTTCATAGTTGGTTCAAGCATCACTTAGTTTATAAATCATGGTTGAGCGCGCATATTTTATTAACTTGCTGCATCAGCATTTTGGTTTGGTACCATTTGTTTTTTGCCTTCGCCTATAGTTAACCGCCATGATTAATAAAAGAAATTCCTACCTGCTTGCAGGCATTATTTCATTTATTTGCATAATGCTATTGCTACAAACTGACTTTGAACGCTGGAATCAGCCAGGGCCATTTAACCCAGGCCATGAAGATTTAGCGTGTAATGAATGTCATTTAAAAACTAAAAGTTCAGTGCGTCAGCAGCTACAGGCGAATGTACAACATTTGCTTAATCAACGTAAGACTGAAGCTCACTTTTATTTTCATAAAATAAATAACAGCCACTGTATTGCTTGTCATAACATGGATAAAGACCTGCATTCATCCTACCGATTTAATGAGCCTCGCTTTAATGAAGTCAGAGAGAAAATACATCCTGAATTATGTATTTCATGCCATAACGAACATATTGGCCAGCGCATAAGTCAGTTTAAAATAAGCGATTGCCAGCTTTGTCATAAAGAATTGAAAATTAAAAATGATTCTATTACCGTGCCACATGCTGAGTTAATTGAACGCAAAGACTGGCAGACCTGTTTAGGCTGTCACGATTATCATGGTAACCATGATATGGTTTTGGAAAAAATCGTCGGGCGCGCAATCAAACAAGAGCAATTATTGGATTATTTTAGAGCCGCTGAATCACCTTATGCTGCACCAATAATCACAAAAGCAAAGAGTACCCGTTATGAAAAATAATAAATTATTTATTCTGGTATCACTAACGATGGTTTGTCTAACTGTCTATCTATTTGCAACGGCTCCGCCACCGTTAGATGATGGTTTGAAAAAACAAGGCATACAGCTGCCTGTCAGTGTCTTATTTAATATTATTGCTGAAGAAAATAATGTAGCTCGCAGTATTTACACCAAAGAAATTGTGACCCAAGGTAAAAAATCAGGTTTAAAATTTAGCGAAGATTGGCAGGATAAAACCGTTGAAGCAGGACCTTTGCCCGCCTTATTTTTACGCGCCGTTTCACAAGCACTAGAAAGAAAGCCAGTGCCAGTAAGTTTATTTCTCGGCTCAGATTTCCCTATTAGCTCAGCTAATGCCTTTGATGGTCAGCAGAATAAGATATTTCAGAAAATAAAAAGAGTGCCACATAAACCTGCTTTTTTTTATACTGAAGGTATAAAACGCCATGTGGCTATGTTTCCTGATTTTGCCATTGCAGCGGCCTGTGTTGATTGCCATAACAAGCACCCTGATACCCCTAAAAAAGACTGGAAACTAGGTGATGTAATGGGTGCAACGACTTGGCTATACCCTGATGAAACACTAAGTATAGAAGAAATCATGCAGACGGTGGCCGTATTGCGATCTTGCTTTAAAGAAGTATATTCTGGATATTTACAGAAAACACAAAGCTTTACTTCGCCACCTGAGATTGGTGATAAATGGCCTGCTGATGGTTATTATTTACCGAGTGAGAAGGTATTTTTTACGCGTTATGAGCAGCAAGCTTCACGAGAAACCATGCGTATTTTATTAGCCAAAATACACGCACAGTAAATACGTTTAATATGAATTAGAGGGACATACAGTTAAATTAAGGGGAAATGCGTGCGCATTGTGAGGCACGCAACATAACTTATGGTCTATTCCATTTAAAAATGGCAGTTACACAGAATTATTTACAGGCTAAAAAATATCAAAAATAACTATTTGGGGTGGTGAAGATCATAGATCAGGGGGCCTGATTTATCTCCTGAGACATTGCTGCATTATGCTCTTGGAGGTTTTCAACACTTAGCGGTGACATAGCCAAATTTATCAACCCAAGTTCATACTCCGCGCCTAAATCATGCTCCTGCACCCAGACTTTCTGATATTTCCGCAACAAATCCCACAGCGTTTTAATGACTGGCTCGTCGCTTGCATTTAACGCCTGTTGGCATTCGGGTAATTGCTTGGCATAAAGCTCAGCATTGCCTTTTTCTTGCAGTAATACTTCAAATTCAGGCAAGTTCACACACATTAAGCCGATAACACGCGGAAACGAATTAGCAATCATTAGGCTTTTCAGGTCAATATCTAGCATAGCGATCACAGGTAAATTTGTTGCCGAAAGCAACTGTCTTAACGTTTTTTCGCTGTAATAATTATCACCGCGATAAACTACTAATGGCTGATTATATTGCGTAGGTAATTTCAGCCTAATCTGCTGCAGTTGATCAAAACAGCGGTAATTTTCGATGATTAAAAGACAGTTATGCTCAATACTTTCCAGCTGATTTAAGCACATATCCATATGGCCATTGGTAGGTAAAAGGTATTGCTGTTGATTTATTTTTAGTGGTTGTTCTGCCAAGGTTTTAAACGCTAGGCGCTGGTCTTTAACCTTTTTC
>DAOUSK010000178.1 GCA_030627265.1 Methylococcaceae bacterium | reverse complement strand
TTGAATTTTGGCGTAGTGAATGCCAGCAGGAGCTTGAACTTGCATGAAATTTCCCTACTGGAAAATGTTCGTGAAATTTTGCAAGAACACGCCCAAAAACAGAATTTTAAACAGGTAAAAAAAATCACCTTAGCCATCGGCAGGCTGTCTTGTATCGAGCCCGATGCCTTACGTTTTGGTTTTGATGCCGTAATGCAAGGTACTTTAGCCGAAGGTGCGGAGCTGATCCTTAGCGAAGTGGCAGGTAAAGGTATTTGTAAAGCGTGTGGTAAAGAAAGCGCAATAGATACCCTGTATGCGCCTTGCCAGTATTGTGAGCACCCTTTTGTTGATGTAACAGCAGGGAATGATATGCAAATTAAAGATTTAATAGTTATTTAAAAAGGTTAAAAACAATGTGCGGAATATGCGGATGCGGACAAACAGAACAAAAACACGATCACAATCATAGTCATGAGCATGGCTCTGATACACATGAACATAATCACGACTCCGTTGATTTAGGTGCTGAACGCTTAGTACAAGTGGAGCAAGCCTTATTAAGCAAAAACAACAGCTATGCAGACCAAAATAGAAGTTACTTTCAAGAACATCATATTTTTGCGCTTAATTTAGTGTCTAGCCCAGGTGCAGGGAAAACCACTTTATTGGTTGAAACCATTAAGCAACTTAAAGATCAGTTTCCTATTGCCGTGATTGAAGGCGATCAACAAACCGAACATGATGCGGAGCGTATTCGTGCCTCTGGCGCGCCTGCGTTACAAATCAATACGGGCCGTGCCTGTCATTTAGATGCGCATGCAATTGGCCATGCAGTGATGGATTTAAAAGTCGCTGATAATAGCTTTTTAGCCATAGAAAACGTTGGTAATTTAGTCTGCCCTGCTTCTTTTGATTTAGGCGAGGCGCATAAGGTTGTCGTGTTATCAGTGACAGAAGGCGATGATAAGCCGCTAAAATACCCTGATATGTTTCATGCTGCCGATTTAATGCTGATAAATAAAATTGATTTATTACCGTACGTCGATTTTGATGTTGAACGCTGTATCCAATATGCCAAGCAAGTGAATCCTGACATTCAAATCATGCAATTATCCACTACAAAAGGCACGAATTTTTCGGATTGGACTACGTGGCTAAGTGATCGCGTGATAAGCTAATCAAACAAAAATTATCCGCTTCCTTTAACTACTTTTCCACGACCAAGGCAGTCGCACATTTATGTCACAAATTGATATTTCTGAACTTAGCATTTTACTGATTGAGCCATCCTCAACACAACAAAAAATCATTTTAAGGTTACTAGAGCAAGAAGGTATTAGCTCTATTGAGACGGTTAATTCTGGCGCAGAAGCCTTAGAAAGTATTAAAAGCTATCCACCTGATTTAATCATTAGTAGTCTATATTTACCCGATATGACGGCAACCGAATTACTCGGATCTATTAAAAATGATCATGAAAAAACAACTATTCCTTTTGTGCTTATTTCTAGTGAAACCAATTTCAGCGCATTAGACCCTATTTTACAATCAGGTATTGTTGCTATTCTACCTAAACCCTTTAATGCTGAACATTTAACCCAAGTGTTAAAGACAAGCCTTGAATTTATTGACCCTAAAGAAATAAATTTAGAGCATTACGAAGCTGAAAATATTCGTATTTTACTGGTTGATGATAGTTTAATGGCTAGAAAACATATTACCCGCGTGCTGCATAATATGGGAATTAACAAAATAACAACGGCTAACGATGGTAAAGAAGGCGCTGATATTTTTGGAGGAAATAGTGATGATTTTGACCTCATTATCACTGATTATAATATGCCCAATATGAATGGCTCTGAATTAGCGCAATACATTCGTAAAGACCTAGGCAATACCTTTATCCCTATTTTAATGGTGACGAGTGAAACAAATGAGGCTGTACTTAATCAAGCACAGCTCGCCGGTGTTTCTAAAATATTTGATAAACATTTTGAACCAAACAAAGCTAAAGAAGCGTTATCAGAACTATTATCTTAGCTCACAATGTCTCTAATTTTGCATAAGACAGCATGAGCCATTTCATGCCTTCTTGTGCAAAATTTATTTGCACGCGTTCTTGAGCGCCATCACCATCGACTTGCAGTACCACGCCATCACCAAATTTTGCATGACGAACGCGTTGACCTAATTTATAAGTGCCACTGGTTCCAATCGTACTATTATTACTTTTCTTAATCGCCACCGGTTTAGTCACATTCGCACGTACACGAATTTCTTGTAAAAATTCAGCAGGGATTTCTTTTAGAAAACGCGATGGCCGAGGATAGGTTTCTTTACCGTATAAACGGCGAGATTCTGCATGACTGATATGCAAATGTTTCATGGCGCGTGTGATCCCGACATAACATAAGCGCCTTTCTTCTTCTAAACTGGCAATATCATCCACAGAACGATGTGATGGAAATAAGCCCTCTTCTAAGCCAACCAAAAACACCATGGGAAACTCTAGGCCTTTAGCTGAGTGCATGGTCATTAATTGCACGCAATCTTCATAATCATCAGCTTGTGACTCACCTGCTTCCAGTGCAGCATGAGACAAAAATAAATCCAACTCGCTTAATTGCTCTTCATTATCGACATCAAAATCAAACTGTTTGGCGGCATTCACTAACTCTTCCAAATTTTCTACGCGCGCTTCGCCTTTATCGCCTTTTTCTTTTTTATGAAAGGCAATCAGGCCACTTTTTTCAATCACCTGCTTTACCTGCTCAAACAGTTCTAGTCCCTCAGACTGTTCAGCTAAACTATTAATCAATTGCACAAAGCCCTTTAATGCATTTTCTGCACGCGGGGTAAAGTGATCTGCTTTTAAGAGCTGAATCATCGCCGCCCATAAGGTTAACTGCTCTGTTTTT
>DAOUSK010000090.1 GCA_030627265.1 Methylococcaceae bacterium | reverse complement strand
TTTATTTTAGTTAATAAATTTACTTATGGTATTCGTCTTCCGGTTATTAATAAAAAAATAATTGATATTAGCCAGCCTGAACGAGGTGATGCGGTTGTTTTTCGGTACCCTAAAAATCCTGAAGTAGATTATATAAAACGTATTATTGGCCTACCGGGAGACCAAATCTCTTATGTTAATAAAAAGCTAACCATTAATGGCAAGCCTATGCAGCAAACTTCTTTAGGTCAATTTACTGGGGTAGGAGAAGGCGCGTCAATGACGGGTGCGGAAATTCTTAGTGAGAATTTACAAACGGTAGAGCATGAAATTTTAATTAACCACCGCGCGGCTAATTTGAAAGGTACTTTTATTGTTCCAAAAGGCCATTATTTTGTCATGGGTGATAACCGCGATAACAGTAACGATAGTCGTTATTGGGGGACGGTACCTGAGGAAAACTTACTCGGTAAAGCTTTTTTTATATGGATGAGTTGGGATTGGCAGCACAAAGGAATTGGCTTTGATAGAATCGGAACAGTCATTAAATAACAAATATCATTTTATATGAGGACAGTATGATGAAAAAAATACATAAATCGCAAAAAGGTATGACCCTGGTTTCTTTTATTGTTGTCATGATGATAGTTGCTTTTTTTACTATGGTTATTTTAAAAGTAGGCCCAATCTATATGAACCATAGTAAAGTGGTTCATGCCTTAGAAACTTTAAAAAATCGTCCAGAGATAGAGGAAGCAAGTAAGCGTGAGGTTTGGACATCATTAAGCAAGCAGTTTAATATGAACTATGTAGAGAATGTCACTAAAAAAGAGGTGAAGATTACCTCCCGCCCTGGTTATTTAAAAGTACAAATTGTTTATCATGTCAAAAAACCTTTTATTGATACACTCAGCATTTGGGTAGATTTTGATAATACGATCGAGGTAGGCACGGAGTGATTAAATCACCTGATAGCCTTTGTAAAAAATTAGGTTTAAGCTTTAAAAATCCTAAATGGTTTGTTTTGGCATTAACGCATAGAAGTATTGGTGCTAAAAATAATGAGCGATTAGAGTTTTTAGGTGATGCTATTTTAGGCTTTGTGATTGCTGAAGCTTTATTTAATCAGTTTCCTAAAGCAAGCGAAGGGGAATTAAGCCGGCTTAGAGCTAGCTTAGTTAACCAAGACTCTTTAGCGGAACTGGCGCGCAAGCATAACTTTGGTGATTACCTTATTTTAGGCTCTGGTGAATTAAAAAGTGGTGGATTTCGCCGTGCATCTATTTTATCTGATGCCTTAGAAGCCATTATGGGCGCTATCATCAAAGACCAAGGGGACGCCGCTGCAAAAGCATGGATATTAGGGTTATTTGCAGAACGTCTAGCAGGTTTAAGTTTAGATAACTGGCAGAAAGACCCTAAAACTCGCTTACAAGAATATATGCAAGCCAAGCAATGTGACGTTCCTGTTTATACGTTAATTACGGAATCTGGATTGCCGCATGAAAAAACATTTAAAGTAGATTGCTCAATTGAACTATCTGATAAAAAAGTGGTAGGAATGGGCATTTCAAGAAAAAAAGCAGAGCAGCAAGCCGCTGAATTAATGCTAGAAAAAATAGCGAAGGACTCAAAATGAATTGTGGATATGTTGCCTTTATCGGCCAGCCGAATGTCGGTAAATCTACCTTAATGAACCACTTATTAGGGCAAAAAATCAGTATTACCTCTCGTAAACCTCAGACGACGCGTCATCAAATATTAGGGATTAAAACGAGCGAAAAAGGACAGATGATTTTCATGGATACCCCAGGTATGCATGAAAGCAGCAAAAAAGCTTTTAACCGCTATTTAAATAGAACAGCTGATACTACCTTATTAGGCGTAGATTTAGTGGTGTGGTTAATTGATAGCCTGTCTTGGCAGGATTATGATGAGGTTATTTTTGAGAAATTAAAAAAAGCTAATTTACCGGTTATTTTAGCGGTCAATAAAATTGATCGAGTCAAAAATAAAGAAGATATTTTTGCTTTTTTCAAAGATGCACAAGAGCGATACCCTTTTAAAGAAATTGTGCCTATTTCTGCTTTAAAGCAAACCAATCTAGCAGTGCTGGACGGGTTAATGATGGATTTATTACCAGAAGGTAATATTATTTATCCTGAAGACCAAATTACTGATCGCCCAGAACGATTTTTAGCGTCTGAAATTATTCGCGAGAAATTAACACGTCGCTTAGGTGATGAGCTACCTTATGCGTTAACCGTTGAAATTGAACGCTATGAAGAGTTACCACATGTGACTAAGATTTATGGTCTCATTTGGGTCGAGCGTGAAACACAAAAAAATATAGTGATTGGTAAACAAGGTGAATTGCTAAAAAGCATTGGTACAGAAGCACGTAAGGATATAGAAAACCTCATTGGCGCTAAAGTGTATTTACAGCTTTGGGTTAAAGTGAAATCAGGTTGGTCAGATAATGAACGTGCTTTACAAAGCTTAGGGTTTAAAGATTAGTTTACAGGCTGGGTTTTTAATACATCATCAAAATTTTAAAGAAAGCAGTATTATTGTTGATGTATTTACCCAAGCCGAAGGCCGAGTCGCTATTGTTGCTAAAGGTGTTAGGCAGCAAAAATCACATTATTTAGGCTTATTACGTCCTTTTTTACCTATCAATATTAGCTATTTTGGCTCTCAGTCATTAAAAACACTACAACATGTAGAATCTGGGAATAAAGAATATACTTTCCCTGAGCTTAATATTTATTGTGCTTATTATATCAATGAACTAATTCGCCACTTTTTACCCGAAGGCGAGCCTTATCCTGATATCTTTATTGCTTACTTAAACTGTTTAACAGCATTACAAAATAATGAAGCGATAGAAGCTGCTTTACGCTGTTTTGAAGTGCAATTAATTGAATCTTTAGGGTATGGATTGCAGTTAGAATTTGATGCAAGAACAGGTGAGGCAGTGCAGCCAGAATTGCGCTATCAGTTTGATATAGAGCAAGGCGCTAGTGCTGATATAAAAGGGATGATTGACGGCAGTACTTTAATTGCCATGCGTCAGGAAAATTATACAACTTCACTTCAATTACAACAGGCAAAACAGCTTATGCGCTCGGTAATTGATTTCTATTTACAAGGCAAAACACTGAAATCACGTGTTTTAATGTCTAAACTTATCCAACAAAAAACATGCAAGACTCATTAATTTTATTAGGTGTTAATATTGACCATATTGCAACCTTAAGACAAGCGCGAGGCACGCAGTACCCAGAACCATTGCAGGCCGCTTTTATTGCAGAACAAGCAGGCGCTGACGGTATTACAGCACATCTTCGTGAAGATAGAAGGCATATGCAAGACAGAGATATGTTTTTATTAAAGGAAATGATTCATACGCGCTTAAATTTTGAAATGGCAGTGACGGAAGAAATGCTGAGCATCGCGTCAGAAGTTAAACCTTATGCGTGTTGCTTAGTACCAGAAAAGAGAGAAGAGCTGACCACAGAAGGGGGGCTGGATGTTGCTTCAAGTCCTGAAAAAATGCATCGTGCCTGTGCAAAATTAGCGGAATCTGATATTGAAGTTTCCTTATTTATTGATCCAGAAGAGAAACAAATAGATGCCGCTGTAAAAGCAGGTGCACCTGTGATTGAATTACATACGGGACGTTATGCGGATGCACAAACAAAATCTGAGCAACTCACTGAATTAAAACGGATTTCAAAAGCTGCAAGTTATGCTCATAGCGCAGGTTTACAAGTGAATGCAGGGCACGGATTGAACTTATTCAATGTCGAAGCGGTCTGTAAGATACCTGAAATAGTTGAGCTAAATATAGGGCATGCATTAATTGCACAAGCTGTTTTTAGTGGATTGGAAGGCGCGGTGAGAGATATGAAGCAGCTAATGAGGGACGCTAGGGTAAGAGCTTAGTTCTCAGGTGTTTTATATAGGTGGGTGGAGTAGCTTTTTGCGAAACCCATCAACACCGAAGGGTTGATGGGTTTCATTACACACCCAAAAGCCGGTACTGCATTCTACCTATCTTACGGATTTTCGCGTGTTGCTGGCTAAACAATAGTCTCTTTAATACGATCTAATGCGATTTCTAAATTTTCCATACTGGTCGCAATAGAAATACGCATATGTCCCGCACAACCAAAAGCAGAGCCAGGAACAATCGCAACCTCTGCTTTTTCAATAAAATACTCAGCCAATCCTAAGTCATCCTCTATACCGTCTAAGCTGTTAATTAACTCGGAAATATCAGGAAAAACATAAAAAGTACCATCCGTTTTTAAACAATTAATGCCAGGTAATTTATTAAGTTCATCGACGACAAAGTCATGACGTTTTTTGAATTCGACCATCATTATGTCGATGCAATCATGGCTACCTTTTAAAGCGGCTTCAGCAGCAGCTTGAGAAATAGAACATGGGTTAGAGGTGCTTTGCGACTGTACTTTACGCATACCAGAAATCAGTAATTCAGGCCCCGCCGCATAACCAATTCGCCATCCCGTCATTGAGTAAGCTTTAGAAACACCATTTAAAACCATAGTACGGTCATAAAGCTTAGGGCATGCATTTAGAATATTAATGAAACTGTTTTTTTCCCATAAGATGTGTTCATACATATCATCAGTTGCAATGATAATATCAGGGTAATCTAATAAAACATCAGCCAATGCTTTTAGCTCATCTAAGCTATAAGCTAAGCCTGTTGGATTTGATGGGCTATTAATGACAAATAAACGCGTTTTATCCGTGATTGCAGCGCGTAATTGCTCGGCAGAAATTTTAAAGTTTTGTGCTTGTGTGGTTTCAACAATAACAGGCGTAGCATCTGCTAGTAACACCATGTCAGGGTAAGAAACCCAATAAGGCGCAGGAATAATAACCTCATCACCTTTATTCAATAAGGCTTGAGCGAGGTTGTAAAAACTTTGCTTACCACCCGATGAAACCAATATTTGTTTAGCCGTGTAATCAAATTGATTATCTTGCTTGAACTTATCAATAATGGCTTGTTTCAAGCTAGGGGTACCATCAACAGCGGTATATTTAGTAAAGCCACTATTAATCGCTTCGATAGCTGCGGACTTAATGTGCTCAGGCGTATCAAAATCTGGTTCCCCAGCACCTAAGCCAATAATGTCTTTACCGGCAGCACGTAATTCTGAGGCACGGGCCGTAATAGCTAAAGTAGGGGATGGCTTAACGGCACTTAGACGATCAGAAAGTTTAATACTCATGGCTCTCTCAAATGAATGAAATGGTTAAAAAATATCAAGGTCTTATGGCGGCAAAAAAATATCTCTCAAACAGAGAGGGTATTAAGGCTAAAGACTTACTATTTGTGATTATACCTTAACAAGTATAGTTTGCTAGAATGATGTGCTGACAAGATTAAGAAGGGATAAATTCATTGCAGCGTCCTATCGCTACGATAAGAACATAACGTGAAGAAACTATTTAAATTACATAGCCCATTTAAGCCAGCCGGTGATCAACCAACCGCTATTAAAGAACTAATAGAAGGTTTAGATGATGGTGAAGTTCATCAAACACTATTAGGGGTAACGGGCTCAGGTAAGACATTTACCATTGCTAATGTTATCAATGAGGTGCAACGTCCCGCGATGTTATTAGCGCCCAATAAGACTTTAGCCGCGCAGCTCTATGGTGAAATGAAAGATTTTTTCCCAGAGAATAGTGTTGAATACTTTGTCTCTTATTATGATTACTATCAGCCAGAAGCTTATGTTCCTGCCTCAGATACCTTTATTGATAAAGATGCGTCACGTAACGAGCATATCGAACAGATGCGCTTATCAGCAACGAAGGCATTATTAGAGCGAAAAGATACCATTGTTGTTGCTACCGTCTCCGCCATTTATGGTTTAGGCGAGCCTGAATCTTACTTTGAAATGGTCTTGCACTTAGTGCGTGGTGATATCATTAAGCAGCGCGATCTTTTACGAAAATTAGCTAGTATGCAATATATACGTAATGATATTGAGCTACGCAGAGCAACTTATCGTGTGCGTGGCGATGTGATTGATATTTTCCCCGCTGAATCTGAAGAAGCAGCACTGCGTATTGAGCTTTTTGATGATGAAATAGAAAGGCTTTCTCTTTTTGACCCGCTCACAGGTGAAATACTACGCCGCATTGCACGCTATACGGTTTATCCTAAAAGCCATTATGTTGCACCACGAAGTAAACTATTAGAAGCCGTTGAAAAAATAAAAGTCGAACTAAAAGAACGTTTAGAGCAATTGCGCTCAATGAATAAATTAGTTGAAGCACAGCGACTAGAGCAACGTACACTCTTCGATATAGAAATGATTTACGAAGTGGGCTATTGCTCAGGTATTGAAAATTATTCTCGCTACCTTGCAGGGCGAGAGAATGGTGAGTCTCCACCCACTATGTTTGATTATTTACCCAAAGATGCGCTCGTCATTATTGATGAAAGCCATGTGACTATTCCGCAGATGGGAGCGATGTATAAAGGCGATAGGTCACGTAAAGAAACGCTGGTTGAATACGGTTTTCGTTTACCTTCCGCGCTGGATAATCGCCCCTTAAAATTTGAAGAATTTGAAAGCCGAGTAGGGCAGAAAATATACGTTTCTGCGACACCGAGTAAATACGAAAAAGAAAATTCAGGGAAATTTGTAGAGCAAGTGGTTCGTCCAACGGGTTTGTTAGATCCTATTATTGAAGTTCGCCCCGCGACGACACAAGTAGATGATTTATTGTCTGAAATTAATATTCGTGTCGATAAAAAAGAGCGTGTACTGGTCACCACGCTGACCAAGCGTATGTCGGAAGACTTAACCGAATACTTGATGGATCACGGGGTAAAAGTGCGTTATTTGCACTCGGATGTTGATACCGTCGAGCGCGTGGAAATTATTCGCGATTTACGGCTTGGAGTCTTTGATGTTGTTGTCGGAATTAACTTATTGAGAGAAGGCTTAGATATTCCAGAAGTTTCTTTGGTTGCTATATTAGATGCAGATAAAGAAGGCTTTTTGCGCTCAGTGGTTTCTTTAGTACAAACCATTGGCCGTGCAGCGAGAAATTCCAATGGAAAAGCTATTTTATATGGCGATAAAATAACGCGCTCTATGCAACAAGCGATTGATGAAACGCAGCGCCGACGTGAAAAACAAACAGAATTTAATCAACAAAATAATATTACCCCCACAACCATCACCAAATCAGTGACGGATATTTTGGAAGCCACCATTCCAGGCGCAGGTTTAGGTGCAAAAACCAAACGTAATCAAATCGCCGAACAGCAAGCAAGTTATAAAGCGCTAACGGCAAAAGAAAAAGAAAAAAAGCTTACGCAATTAGAAGATGAAATGTACAAACACGCTAAAAACCTAGAGTTTGAGGCGGCCGCAAAAATACGCGATGATATAAAACAGTTACAAGAAGAAATGTTGATTTAAGACTTGCAAAATCATCAAGCAAAGCTATAATAGCTGGCTCTTAACATCTCTTGTTAAGAATCTTTAGGCGCGTAGCTCAGTTGGTTAGAGCACTACCTTGACATGGTAGGGGTCGGTGATTCGAATTCACTCGTGCCTACCATCTAAACTCTTGTTTTAGATGGTATTCCTGAAAATTCAAAATTTTAAAATCCTCTCTAAAATCGCTGTGGCTAAAAATAGCTTTAGGGGGAGGGTGCTTTAAATTGCTGTAAGTTTACTGGCAAGCAGTGCCTGTCCAATAATTAATAAATTATGCTGATTTTCATATTTCAGTCCCTGATTAAGCGCATAGCTGATAAATTCTAGCTCTCGTTAAATTATATTTTTAGCGATTTCAGATTTTTTCATTTCAGAATTAAAATCAATTTTCATCTCTTTCAATTGGTCTTCTGATAGAGTTGATTTTCTACCTTTGTATTTTCCTTTATTTTTAGTCCGCAGTAGGCGACAGGGTTGTTGCCAATCCGAAGTGCGCTAGCAGCGCGCGAGGGAGGCTATTGTTTATCCCGATAGCCGTCAAGTCATTGGGAGGGCTTAACTATGCGGGTTTTGTGCATAGTTGAGTTTGACTCAGGACGAACTGGGGCTCCCATAATTCGCTCCGTATGTGAATGAATATTTGGCGACAGGAGTCCCAAGTATTTCATGAGGTAGGATGGCGCGCCTGGAAGGCTAGCTAAATTGTTATCGCCTGCTCTTTCAATTTAGCTTAGCTTGCGTCAATACCGATTACATTCATCTCGTATACTCAGTTTGTTCATACAGCCTCACTCCACAAAAGGGTAGACTTAGGCATCATTCAGTTTTAAGATAATCAGCACATGGATTTTATCTACGTCACAGACTCTTAAGGTCTTAGCCCGTATGGGTGCATATATAACACAAAAAATTCAACACATAATCATAAAACCAACAGAGGAGAAGAAAATGGCTAAACTATCTGAAATTGAAGGTATCGGCGAAGCATACGCAACAAAACTTACTGAGGCTAGAGTTACATCATTAGAAGGTCTGTTAACAGTAGGAGGCGAGAAAAAAGGACGTAAAGACATAGCTGAAAAAACGGGCATTAGTGAAAAGCTTATTCTTAACTGGGTTAATCGCGCTGATTTATCCAGGATAAAAGGTGTTAGCACTCAGTATGCAGACCTACTTGAAGTTGCTGGCGTTGATACTGTGCCTGAATTAGCGCAAAGAAAACCAGAAAATTTACAGTTAAAAATGGTTGAAGTAAATGAAGAAAAAAACTTAGTACGCAAAGTGCCCACTGCGGCACAAGTAGAAGACTGGGTAGCTCAAGCAAAAGAACTCCCGCGCGCTGTTAGTCATTAATCTCTAAATATCAACTTTCAATCATCTCCAAGACGATGATTGAAAGCCTGTTTTTTGACCTGTAAACATGAATAAATCAACTCTTGTTTGCTTTTATCTATTAAAAACTTAGTCCGTCATTTGATAATTTATATCAAAGGGTTTTTCTGACTTCAATACGCCATAAGATAAAATTAACAACTTTCTCATGACCGCGACTATCGCTACTTTTTTAGGTTTGCCATTATTCACTAAGCGCTCATAAACAGCCTTTAGTATCGGGTTGTATCGAATGGCCA
>DAOUSK010000133.1 GCA_030627265.1 Methylococcaceae bacterium | reverse complement strand
TGAAATACGCCAGCAAATCATTACATGGTTGCGCGCTTACATAGCACGATTACAAACTGATAAGAGAAGTGACCTGCACAGAAAAGCAGCAATGAATTTAATTAACCCCAAATATGTTTTACGTAACTACATGGCGCAATTAGCCATCGATAAAGCAGAGCAGGGCGATAATAGCTTAGTACAAGAATTACATCGCTTATTATTACACCCTTACGATGAGCAAATAGGCCAAGAAAAATGGGCAGAAAAAAGACCTGATTGGGCCAGAACAAAAGCAGGTTGCTCGATGTTATCTTGCAGTTCTTAAAATGAGTGATATGAAAACACAAATGCAAGTTGCTTTAGGCAATTATAAACTCTCTCGATTTCCGCTTGAAACCGGTGAAAAACTACAAGCGTGGGACGCGGCAGACGAATACTTATTAAATGATGTGGCAGAAAAGCTAGTTAAATTTGATGCACCCCGTATTCTCATTATTAATGATAGCTTTGGCGCTTTAGCAGTTGCTTTAAGCCAATTTAACCCCTCGGCACTATCAGATTCCTATCTTGCACAGCTTTCCACGATAGAAAATTTAAAGCTTAATCACTTAGAACCATCGAAAATTAAGCTTTATACTAGCTTAGAAACCCCTCAAGAAAGCTTTGATTTTATCTTAATTAAAGCGCCTAAAACGATTGCCTTTTTAGAAGATATCTTAGTGCGCTTGCAAGAGGTAATGACAGAAACCACCCAAGTAATCACAGCAGGCATGGTAAAAAATATGCCAGCTTCAATTTGGAAAACCATTGATAAATTAGTGGGCGAGACAGTGCCTTCTAAAGCCGTTAAAAAAGCACGATTAATCTATGCGAGCCCTGATTTAAGCAAAGAGACAATTAACCATTACCCCAGTTACTTCGCCCTAGAAAATACCGACTATCAAATTTGCAATCATGCCAATGTTTTTTCAAGGCAAAGCCTCGATATTGGAACACGTTTCTTTTTAAGTGAATTGCCGAGCAATAACAAATACCAACAAGTAGTCGATTTAGGCTGTGGCAATGGCGTGGTTGGACTTGTTTTTGCAGAAAAAAACCCACAAGCACAACTGCATTTTGTCGATGAGTCTTTTATGGCCGTCGCTTCTGCAAAAGAAAATTTTCAGCAAGCTAAAGCACAAAAAGAAGCGACTTTTCAGGCTGCTGATGCCTTAACCGAATTTGCCGATCATTCGATGGATTTAATCTTATGCAATCCGCCTTTTCATCAGCAAAATACCATTGGCTCTCATATTGCCATGCGAATGTTTAAACAAGCAAAGCAAGTATTGCGTTCAGGTGGGGAACTATGGGTGATTGGTAATCGACATTTGGGCTATCAAGTTAGTTTGAAAAAATACTTCCCTAAGGTTGAGTTAGTCGCTTCTAATGCTAAATTTATCCTCATTAAAGCCAGTGTTTAATGGTAGATAAAAGCGATGGGTTTCGCCAAAAGACGCTCTACTCATCCTACGGAAACCGATAATGCTCTGATTTAAGTAGAATGTTCGACTCCTAGTTACACACGAAAATGCGTAGGATGGGCAGAATGCAGCACCGGTTTTTTGGTGCGAAATGTTAAAATAATTCTGCATCAGAACTTATAAGGATAAATAGGGCTAAAATAAAAGAGTAAAAAAACACCTATCAGCATACTAAAAGAAGCGGATTTATAACGCCAGCTTAATAATTTAAAGGCTGTTCCAAAGGATCTTTTTAGCTGAACGCCCGATAAATTGACCGCATAAAGTTCATCTAATAATAAATGTACGATAAAGCCAAAGCCTACAAATAAACCACTTAACCAAGAAAATTGGCTGCTACTAGAAAAAATATAAAAATTAATACAAACGGTAAATAATGTAAAAAAGGCGGCACTGAATAATGAGTGAAAAACCCCTCTGTGGACGGTCAATATCTTAAAAATGGCTAAAATAGGGTAACGAACAATTAAAAAGGCAGCAACAGACATAATAAAAATGTGCTGCATTAGGTACTGATCTTTGAAATACAAAATCACCAAAACCGTAGTGAGTGCTGCTAAAGCATTAAAAAGAATGTGCAAAGGCTTAGATGTATCAGAATCAATATCGGGTAATAAGCCGCCAATCGTCCCTAAAAAAATAAACCAAGGGGTATCTAATAAATCAAAGAACTCTTTGTTAGAGGCCGTCAATGCTGCGATACCACTGGCACTAGCGGCTACAAAGAGATGTGTATTAAAATTTGCCATAAAGGATAAGACGATAAGATGATTGTTTTAGAAAAGACTAATCAAACCCAAGTATGCAATGTTAAGTGTTAACGCCGAAACAGCAATAGAAGAGCAAATTAAAAAATCTCGTTTTTTAGGGTTTATAACCCCATGTCAAAGTGAGAGTGAAGCGAAGATCTACATAGAAAGCTTACGTACACAGCATCAGGCCGCGAATCATATCGTATTTTCGTACAAAATTAAAACAGAAAAAGGGTTAGTGTGCCGTTTTTATGATGATGGGGAACCATCAGGCACTGCGGGCAAACCTATTTTCAATTATATTGAAGGTAATGACCTTATTAATACCTTGGTTGTTGTAGTACGATATTTCGGTGGTATTAAATTAGGTGCGGGGGGGTTAACTCGTGCTTACGGTAATACCGCAAAACAAGTGATTGAAGCCGCTAATATCAGTGAATATATTCAGTATGCACATATTAAGTTTACCTTAGACTATAACCAGTTCCAGAACTTTGAATATCAGTTAAAAAAACATTCAGGAACCATCGTTGATAAACAATTTGCCGGACAAATTAATTGTCTCGTACAAATACCAGAAATCGAAGCAGACAAATTTTTAGCACTTTTCTCTGGGGAGCTTGTTTAGCTAGAAAAAAGCCTTAAAAAGCAAATTAGATTTTTCTTATGCACAATATTAAACCGTGCTAAAAAATATCAATATAAAAATTTTTAAAAAATGATGGATGCAAGTATTGACAAATCTAAGTCATTGAAACTAAATAAATTAAAATTATATCGTATAAGAAATGGTCAATTTAAACAAAGTCCTAATTTTAGTCGCTTATGCCTAGATATGGATAGCTTACGCACAGAGTTATCCACAGTTTTTGTGGGTAACTTTATCTACCCTACATTTTGAATTTTTTAAAAAGTATAGAGTGATGAATATTATTCAGGAGAGTTGATATCTCATAATACGCATTAAAATCAGCCATACGAGCGACGAAAAGGCTGCTTTAGCGGGGATCTTCTGCGGTCACAAAGATTCCTGTTAAGAGCATGCAGGAATAACGCATTTTTTTAGAATCATGAGTTCAAGTATGAAATTATTGGTATTGGTATTATGGCTGACCTTAGGGATTTCATGAAAATATTCATACCCAGTCAGCTATAAAGGATTACCTTATTGGTACGCAGGCCTTTTGTATTACTTTTAACGTAATGATAATGGAACTCTAAATCCGGTAAGTTTATTTCCTTGAAGTTCCTTATGAAACCAGGTGAGCATAAAATGTTGGAACAACTAAGCGATTTAAAAGCAATACTTCACTCAAAACGCGCAAATATTTACTACCTTGATAAATGCCGCGTTATGCAAAAAGACGGCAGAGTACTTTACTTAACCGAAGCAGATACCGAAAAACAATATTGGAATATTCCTATTGCCAATACCACTTGCATTCTACTTGGAACAGGTACATCCATCACCCAAGCCGCTGTTAGAATGCTTGCTTCAGCCGGTGTATTAATTGGTTTTAGTGGTAGCGGAGGAACGCCCTTAATAGCCGCCAATGAAATAGAATGGCTATCACCACAAAGCGAATATCGCCCCACAGAATACGTGCAAGGCTGGATGAGTTTTTGGTTTGAGGAAGAACAACGATTAAAAGTCGCCAAACAATTCCAACAACAGCGCATTACCTATATGCAAAAGGTTTGGAGTAAAGATCGAGATTTAAAAAACGAAGGCTTTAGCCTAGATGATCCTGGCATCAAACAAGCATTAACTAACTTTTCAGCCAAAATAGAAAACTGCCAAGATGTCACCAATTTACTCTTAGTTGAAGCCCAACTGACCAAATCTCTCTATAAAATTGCCGCTAACAATACCAAACAAAATGGATTTACTCGTCAACATGACAGTACCGATGATGCCAACGACTTTTTAAACCACGGCAACTACTTAGCCTATGGACTCGCAGCAACAACACTTTGGGTGTTAGGCATTCCACATGGTTTTGCTGTGATGCACGGAAAAACAAGAAGAGGCGCACTGGTGTTTGATGTGGCTGATTTAATCAAAGATACCCTAATACTGCCTTGGGCTTTTATCTGCGCCAAAGAACAAGCCACCGAACAAGAATTTCGCCAACAATGCCTGCAAAACTTCACCCAACATAAGGCGCTAGATTTTATGTTTGAAGCGGTAAAGCAAGCCAGTGTAGAGGGTAAAGATTTATGATGGTTACTTTTGTATCACAATGTGAACACAAAGCCCTAAATAGAACACGGCGCGTATTAGATGCCTTTGCTAACCGCATAGGCACAAACACATGGCAAACCGTAATTACTGAAGACGGCTTACAAGCAGTTAAAAAACTACTGCGTAAATCAGCGACTAAAAATACGGCGGTTTCCTGTCATTGGATTAGAAGCCGTAGTCGGAGTGAGTTTTTGTGGGTGGTTGGGAGTAAAGATGAATTCAACTCCCAAGGCATTGTGCCAGTTAATTATACAAATCAAATTGATGCGCTAAAAATGGATGAAATAAACGTGAATATCGAAAATTATTATGCAAATACTAAGAAGCAACCGTTAGATCAGCATTTATTTGCAGTGGGTTATGTTGCTCAATTATTAGGTAGACAGCTAACGGGTGATGACAAGCTATCTAAATCAATTTTTGTAGCGGGTTGCTGGCATGATATGGGGAAAATTGATCCTGGTTTTCAAGACTGGTTAGCAAAAGAATTAAAAAAGAAAGGGATTTTAGACATTGGTATCCCAGAAAGTGGCCAGCATGATGATAAAAAATCTAAAAACTATCCAAGGCATAACGAAATTTCACTATTACTTTTTTACCTGTTAAATAAGCAACAATTTCCTAATGCAAGTGCTAAAAGATATACGGAACATGCTATTTATTGGCATCATGATAAATGGTTTCGCGGAGCAGAAAAAAATGGCCG
>DAOUSK010000153.1 GCA_030627265.1 Methylococcaceae bacterium | reverse complement strand
TGATGGCCGTGTCCGTAAAATAATTCTGTTAACTTAAGCCCTCTCTTGCTGGAGAGGGTTGGGTGAGGAGAATAAAATCATGCACTGATAATCCCCTCATCCCAACCTTCTCCCTTTGGAGAAGGAGCTTATACTTAAACTCGTATTTCTAAAAAAGTTGGCATTAAATACAGCTCATTCCTGCATACTCTTAGCAGGAATATTGATGGCCGTGTCCGTAGAGAGTAATCCTGTTAACTTAAGCCCTCTCTTGCTGGAGAGGGTTGGGGGAGGAGAATAAAATCATGCATTGATAATCCCCTCATTCCAACCTTCTCCCTTTGGAGAAGGAGCTTATAGCAACCCAGTAAGCTTATACTTAAACTCGTATTTCTAAAAAGGTTGGCATTACTGGGATTATTCTTAAGCTACCTAAAATAAGGCTAATGCTTTTAAACATTGTTGGTAATGCGCATCGCCTAATTGGGGTTTTAAATTGAGCGTTCCCAATTTAAAACCGTAGTTGATCCCCGCTCTATGCGCTTCTACCACCCAGCGACACATTTGGCTTAGGCGTTGTTCTTGTGTTGTGGCTTTGGTTAATTCGTAATCTATCATTATTTCTGCTGAATGATTTTCGCTACTATATTGTTTGACCGACAAGCCCTGGCCTTTTGCAAACGCGCGCCAATGGATATGCCGAATGCTGTCGCCTGCTTGGTATTTTTGTATGCCGTAAAAATCATCTTGCCCTTGCTGTTGTGCAAAGCCTTGTTGATTATCGGTGCTCATATTTTCGGGAAATGGGCTATTTTCTGTACTGGGCTGCGGATAAACGAGGGTTTTAATATTGAACTTTAATTTAACCCAAGCTCGGAACAATCCAAAAGGGTAGCTGCTTGATACTATGGGGGCGGGCGATATGTACCATCCGCGTTTGTTCGGTTTATTGCTGATTATGGCAGCCGTTTTATCTTGCGTAGGAATGTCGTATTCTTCAGCATTAATTTGTAGGCTGTATCTTGTCATCGTCGTGGGATTGTTAATCCATAAAATCGTTTTTGTCGAATCTCCTAAAAAAATAGCGGGACTGTTACCTAGCTTTAGGTTGAGACCTGCCATTGATTTAACGGTATGCAAAATGGTGATAAAAAAGATACTCGCCAGTAAAAAGCTGAGTAAATAAACCAGATTGTTGTTATAAATCGCGGCTATCGTCAATAATAAGGTAATTAATGCGACAAAGACTAGGCCTCGCTTACTCGGTAAAATATAAATATTGCGATAACTTAAAGCTAGGCTATTTTTCATTGTTACGGAATCGCGACCTGCTCTAATAATGGGGCGACAATGCTATGTGAATCTGTTTTACCCGCTTGTAATCTATGCCCTGCCACGGGTGCTAAAACAGCTTGTACATCTTCTGGAATAACGGCACCTCGTTTGTGCATAAATGCCCATGCTTTGGCGGCATTGAGTAAGGCTAAGCCTGCACGCGGGGATAAGCCGACATGATAGTCTTCAGCTTCGCGGCTAAATTGGATAATGGCTTGGATGTAATCGAGTAAGGCTGGTGAGACAAACACTTGTGTTATTTGCTGTTGCATTTGCAATAATATTTCAATCGGTAGAGCAACTTCTAAATCTTTAATTAGGTGTTGTCGTGTTTTTCCGGTTAATAATTCGCGCTCTGCTTCAGAGTTTGGGTAGCCTAGTTCTATGCGCATTAAGAACCGGTCTAATTGTGATTCTGGTAAAGGAAAGGTGCCGAGTTGGTGCATGGGATTTTGCGTTGCAATCACAAAAAAAGGTTGCGGTAGTGGGTAAGTCGTCCCCTCCACGGTAATTTGTCGCTCTTCCATTGCTTCTAATAAGGCGCTTTGCGCTTTGGGTGTTGCGCGGTTGATTTCATCTGCCAATATCATCTGGCTAAATAGCGCGCCTTTGTGGAAGCTAAATTGGTGTTGCTCGGCATTGTAGATGGTTGCGCCGATAATATCGGCTGGCAGTAAATCACTGGTAAATTGTATGCGCTGATATTCTAAGCCCATTAGTTTGGCTAAGGTATGTGCGAGTGTTGTTTTACCTACGCCGGGAATATCTTCAATGAGTAAGTGGCCACCAGACAATAAACAACAAAGTGATAATTTGATTTGCTGCTCTTTCCCTAGAATGATTCGATTTGCTGATGCAATCATATTATCCAGTGTATCGTGCATAATTGTCCTTTTGGCTTTATTTTAATATCTTGATGGGTTTCGCAAAGAGCGCTCTACCCACCCTACGTTTATTCCTGTTGTTAATCATCCATCCCGTAGAATATACGAGGCGTGTTGAAGCACACACGCATTTTTTTATCCCTCATACCCTGACAATACACGAAAATTCGTAGGATGGATAGAATGCAGCACCGGCTTTTGGGTGCGTAATGAAACCCATCAACCCATGCCCATAATTCTTCGGTGTTGATGATTTATCATTGATGCTGTTGATGGATTTTGCGAAGGCGCTCTATCCATCCTACGTTTATTTGGGATGAATAACCCTATGCTAACGCATACTCTAAAACAAGCCCTATAAAAACAGTTAAGCCAAACCAGTTACTATTAAGGAATGCTTTAAAGCAGTCTGCTCTGTTTCTATTAAAAATTAATTTCTGCTGGTAAATAAAAAATAAACTTCCAAAACCTAAAGCAGCATAATAAATCCACGATAACTGCTGCATAATTCCAACATAAGCCAATAATCCTAAGATAATAAGCTGCAAGACGGCCATAATCTCGCGGTCATAATCACCAAATAATATCGCTGTCGATTTAATGCCTATTTTTAAATCGTCTTCTTTATCGACCATCGCATACATGGTGTCGTAGACCAGCGCCCATAAAACAACGGCTAAATACATCACCCATGCAACGGATGGAATTTCATTTATTTGTGCAGCAAATGACATCGGCACCGCCCAGCCAAATGCAATGCCTAAGTAAGCTTGAGGTAATTGCGTGTAGCGTTTCATAAAGGGGTAGCTTGCCGCTAAAAACGCACCGCCAAATGAAAGCATAATGGTGTAAGTATTGAGTAGTAAAACCAGTGCAAAGGCAGATAAACATAAGACTGAAAAAACAATCAGCGCTTCTTTTGGGCTAACTTTCCCGGCTGCAATCGGGCGTAATTTTGTCCGTTCTACATGCGGATCAAAATCCCTGTCGGCATAATCATTAATCACGCAACCTGCGGCACGCATCAGAACTACTCCCCCGCAAATAACCAGAAAAACTAATACATCAGGCTTGCCATTACTAGCGACCCAAAGCGCCCACAGCGCTGGCCATAATAAAATCAAGATACCAATCGGCTTATCAAATCTTGCTAACAGCCAGTATTGCCTAGTTCTATCTTTTATTTTTTCATTCACTGTCATAATTTACTCATTTACTAATCGGCTAAAAACACCGGAAAATTTACTTTATTTTGACTTAATCCACGCAACAAAAAATATAAAACAACAACTTAGAAAACAATCGCCTTTCACCTTGTTTACATTTTCAATAGCATACTTAATGTTTAATTTAAGTTTTTTCAGTAAACAACTGAAAAATAATAAAATAATATTTGTCAATCTTATTGAAAAAGCCTATTATGAAATAAAATTCCTTATTTTTTAAGTGCTTAAGGAGTTTATCTCATGTAGGCCATTAATTAGGAATAGAATCATGTTGCACATCGTTAACCACTTCCCTCTTCAGCATTCTTTTTTAGAAAAAACTCATGCTGGCGACACCGTTATATTAAAAGATGACGCTGTTTATGCTTTAACAAAAGAAAACTTACGCGAATCATTCATGCAAAAAAGCTTTTCTCACTTTAACTTATGCGTTAAAAAATCAGATTTACTTTTACGCAATATAGCTAATCACGAGCTGATTCAAGGGGTTTTTATTATCGATGAATTTGATGAGCCAATTGAATACCAATCACATAATGTTGCTTTTTTATCGTGTAACTAGAAATCTCATAAAAATGCTCATTCCCAACCATTAGAATTCATAATGTATGGGGCGCAGGCCTTTAGAGGCTGTGAAAGTATCATACGTAGGTTGGGCTGAAGCATGAAGCCCAACCTACGTATGATACTAAATAAGCCATTGATTGTTGGGCTTCGCAAGCTCAGCCCAACCTACAAAACCTGTTTTCTAAGGTTATTATTGAATATTTTCA
>DAOUSK010000036.1 GCA_030627265.1 Methylococcaceae bacterium | reverse complement strand
TTTCATATTTCATCAAAGCTTCCGACATAGTATGTAAAATATCTTCATTCTCTTTTAATATTTTTTCAGCGCGTGCATAATTTTTATCGATAACATTCCGAATTTCTTCATCAATAATATGTGAGGTCTCATCAGCGACTGTTTTATGCTGCGTAACGGAACGCCCTAAAAACACTTCACCTTCTTCTTCACTGTACGCTTAAGGCCCTAGTCGCTGAGATAAGCCCCACTTGGTTACCATATTTCTTGCTAACTCAGTCGCTCGCTCAATATCATTTGAAGCCCCTGTAGAAACCTGCTCCCAGCCAAAAATTTGCTCTTCCGCAATACGGCCACCATATAAACTGGAGATCATACTATCCAGTTTACGTTTGCTCGCGCTATATTGATCTTTTTCAGGCAAAAACATGGTCACACCTAAAGCACGGCCACGCGGCATAATACTGACTTTATAAACAGGATCATGCTCAGGCACTAACTTACCGACAATGGCATGACCTGCTTCATGATAAGCAGTCATTTTTTTCTCTTTTTCATCCATCACCATTGAGCGTTTTTCAGCGCCCATAATGATTTTATCTTTCGCCTTTTCAAGATCAAACATACTAACAACACGCTTATCCATTCGCGCTGCATAAAGTGCCGCCTCATTAACAAGATTTGCCAAGTCTGCACCTGAAAATCCTGGCGTTCCTTGGGCAATATAGCGAACTTCTACATCATTATCCGCAGGCACTTTCCCCATGTGCACACCTAAAATTTTCTCGCGCCCTTTTACATCAGGAAGGCTTACAGTCACTTGTCGGTCAAAACGTCCTGGGCGCAATAAAGCCGCATCTAGTACATCAGGTCTATTGGTAGCCGCAATAACAATAACGCCTTCATTATCCTCAAAACCATCCATTTCAACTAATAACTGGTTTAGCGTTTGCTCACGCTCATCATTACCACCACCAACACCAGCGCCACGTTGGCGACCCACCGCATCAATTTCATCGATAAAAATAATGCACGGTGCATTTTTTTTAGCTTGCTCAAACATATCACGTACACGTGATGCCCCCACCCCAACAAACATCTCCACAAAATCAGAACCCGATATTGCAAAAAAAGGAACTTTGGCTTCACCGGCAATCGCTCTCGCTAATAAAGTTTTACCTGTTCCTGGTGGGCCAACCATTAACGCGCCACGTGGTATTTTTGCGCCTAGTTTTTGATATTTTGCCGGGTCTCTTAAGAAATCAACCATTTCTTCTACTTCTTCTTTCGCCTCATCACAGCCGGCAACATCAGCAAAAGTGACTTTAATCTGCCCTTCCTCTAATACTTTTGCTTTGCTTTTTCCAAAATTCATTGGATTTCCTTTGCCGCCACCACCTTGCATTTGGCGCATAAAAAACACCCAAACACCAATCAGTAAAATCATTGGAAACCAAGAAATAAACATTTGCATTAGCATGGAATCATTTTCAGAGCTTTTCGCTTTAATTTCTACTCCATTCGCCAGTAAATCATCAACCATATGTGGGTCTTTTGGCGCATGAGAAGTGAATGTATTACCGCCTTGCAGCTCACCACGAATGCCATCTTTATCATCGAGTGTTACGCTTTGAACTTGGCCTGCTTTTACCGCATCAATAAACTGAGAGTAAGAAATCACAGAATTCTTTTGATTTGTTCGGCCACCAAAATTATTAAACACCGACATTAAAACAACGGCAATAACAACCCATAACACTGTATTCTTAATTATATCGTTCAATTTTTTTCCTTCAAATCTAAGCAGATTCTTATAACAAGGGGGAAAACAAACATTAATGTTTATACGTTTTTTGCTTTAACAAGAAAGCAAATATTAACTAACTACAATAGGGACATTTATTTCTTTTTAAAGCCCTTCGCCAAAATATAAACCTCATTACTCCGCGCGCGCGATGACTTAGGTTTTCTAATAATAATTTTAGAAAAGGAGGCTGCAACTTGTTTTTGGTAAGCCTCAAAACCCACACCTTGGAATACTTTTACCAAAAACGTCCCGCCTTCAACTAATATATTTTCCGCAGTCTCTAACGCTAACTCACATAAATACATAGCACTAGGTTGGTCGATTGCTTTATTTCCACTCAAATTAGGTGCCATATCGGATAAAACAACATTAATGGGTGCACCATCTAATAAAGCATTTAATTGATCATAGACTTCATTTTCACGAAAATCGCCTTGAATGAAATCCACACCTTCAATGGGGTCTATATCTAAAATATCTAGCGCGATAACACGCTGCTTTTTGCCGACCAATTTCCGCGCATATTCAGACCAACCACCTGGCGCAGCACCTAAATCAACAACATTCATTCCTGATTGAATGATTTTATCTTTTTCAACAACCTCAATAAGCTTAAAGGTTGCACGCGAACGATAGCCTAAGGCTTTTGCTTTTTTTACATACTCATCATTAAGGTGCTCTTGTATCCAATCATTACTACTTTTACTTCGTGCCATATCTTTATGTTATTTAGTGTAAAATTGCGTTAATTAATTATTTAAGGGAAATACAGAGTGAGTCCTGAACAAAAAAAAGAACTAAAAACCCAAGCCCACCTACTTAAACCGATCATCATGATTGGGCAAGCGGGTCTAACTGAAGCAGTGCTAAAAGAAATTGAAATTGCACTGGATATTCATGAGTTATTAAAAATAAAAGTACGCGCTGAAAGAGATGAACGCAAAGAAATATTTCAACAGATTAGTATTGCAACAAAATCAGAAATAATTCAAAGCATTGGCCAGATTGTTGTTGTTTACCGAAAAAAACCACCTGCGCCACAAAAGAAAGCTGCACCTCAAAGAAAAAGACACACAAGAATGTAAAAAACCAAACGAGAGGCTGTGAAAGTATTTAATGCATGTCTAAAAAGAAAATTAGGTAGTTTGGGTTGAGCTTCATACTTCAGCCCAACCTACGCATAATACTTTCACAAGCTCTCCAGCGTGGAAACGATAAATATATCTAGCTAGATATATTTAATCGACAATATTTCGTAATCCACATCGCCACCGGGTGTTTTTACCGTAACAACATCTTCAACTTCCTTACCAATTAAAGAACGTGCAATAGGCGATCCTACTGAAATACGCCCTTCTTTAATATTCGCCTCATCAACTCCAACAATTTGATAGGTTACTTTTTTCTCAGTCTCTAAGTCTTCAATTTCAACAGTTGTGCCAAAAATCACCTTCCCTTTCGCATCAATCTTGGTGACATCTATAATTTGTGCATTGGATAATTTTGCTTCAATCTCATTAATCCGCCCTTCTGCAAAACCTTGCTCTTCTCTAGCGGCATGATATTCAGCATTTTCTTTTAAATCACCGTGCTCTCTAGCCGTTGCTATATCTGCCACAATACGGGGTCTAACCACGGTTTTTAATTCTTCTAATTCTGCACGTAATTTATCTGCACCGACAACAGTAAGAGGTACCTTATCCATTTAAAAACTCCAAACTCTTTAATTTCACTACTTTTAAAAAATGAAACACAGATTGGCATCAACTAATCCGTGTTTTATTATTAGTTATTCCAAAAAGATGAGCACCCTACCCCCACCTAAAAGGGAAGGAAGTAAAGTATCATAACTTTTGAAACGATTTATACCATTTAAAAACTAAGCTAAACTTTTATGCAAATCTTGCAAGCTGTTCACATCACCTGCACCCAATTCACCTAACGCATAACAAGCGGCTTTTGCACCTGCCATAGTCGTGTAATAAGTAACATGATGCTGTAATGCTGCACGACGCATCGTAAATGAATCAGCAACAGCTTTAACGCCTTCTGTGGTATTAATAATTAATTGAATTTCATCATTCTTAATCATGTCAACCGTATTAGGTCGTCCTTCATTTACTTTGTAAACGATATTACATGCAATGTTTGCGTCTTGTAATACCTTTGCCGTTCCTTTTGTGGCAACAATTTTATAATTATTACTAATTAATATTTCAGCGATTTCAACTAGCTTAGGCTTATCAACTTCACGAATACTAATTAATGCCGTACCGCTCGCACTTAAAGTAACACCGGCTGCTCGTTGTGATTTAGCAAAAGCTTCACCAAAGGTTTTACCTACGCCCATTACTTCACCGGTTGATTTCATCTCAGGACCCAACAGAGGATCAACACCAGGAAATTTAACGAATGGGAATACCGCTTCTTTGACTGAGAAATATTCAGGAATACGTTCTTCGGTAATCCCTTGTTCTTTCAGAGATTTACCCGCCATACATAAAGCCGCAATTTTAGCTAATGGGTAGCCTGTTGCTTTAGAAACAAAAGGAGCCGTCCGTGAAGCACGCGGGTTAACTTCTAACACATAAATGGTTTCACCTTGAATCGCAAACTGCGTATTCATTAAACCACGCACACCTAATGCTTCTGCCATTTTAGCAACCTGTACCCGCAACTCATCCTGTAGGTGTTTCGGTAAATCATAAGGCGGAATTGAACAGGCCGAATCGCCTGAATGCACACCCGCTTGCTCTACATGCTGCATTAAACCGCCAATTAAGACAGTTTCGCCATCGTAAATCGCATCAACATCCATTTCTATTGCATCATCTAAAAAGCGATCCAATAAAACCGGTGAGTCATTAGAAACACTAATCGCTTCTTTCATATAACGAAGCAATGTTTCATCATCGTAAACAATTTCCATGCCACGACCACCTAATACATAAGATGGACGTACAACGAGTGGATAACCTAGCTCTTTAGCAACAGCCATCGCTTGCTCTACTGAAGAAGCTATGCCATTAGGTGGTTGTTTTAATTGCAACTTATCAATTAATTTTTGGAATCGCTCTCTATCTTCAGCTAAATCAATCGCATCAGGTGAAGTACCAATAATCGGCACACCTGCTGCTTCCAAATCACGCGCTAATTTAAGTGGTGTTTGTCCACCATATTGCACAATAACGCCTTTTGGTTTTTCAAGATGAATAATTTCTAATACATCTTCAAAGGTTAAGCCTTCAAAATAAAGTCGATCAGAAGTATCGTAATCAGTAGAAACAGTTTCTGGATTACAATTAATCATAATCGTTTCGTAACCTTCTTCACGCAAGGCTAATGCCGCATGTACACAACAATAATCAAATTCAATGCCTTGACCAATTCGGTTAGGGCCACCACCTAAAATAATAATTTTTTCTTTATCCGTTACGCGCGCTTCACACTCTTGCTCGTAAGTTGAATAAAGATAAGCCGTATCCGATGAAAATTCAGCCGCACAAGAATCAATACGCTTATAAACAGGGCGTATATCTTGCTTATGCCTTAATTTACGAACAGCTGACTCTTTGGTATCTAATAATTTTGCTAAACGCGCATCTGAAAAGCCTTTTTGCTTTAATCGGAACAATTCATCCTCGTTTAAAGTGGCTAAAGTTTTACTCGCTAAAGATGCCTCAGTTAAAACTAAATCTTCTATTTGCGCTAAAAACCACGGATCAATTTTGCTCGCTTCATGTATCTCATCAAACGTCATGCCACTGCGAAATGCATCTGCAACATACCATAAGCGCTCAGGCCCAGGATGACGCATTTCACGTTGCATTTTATCGGCTGCGCTTGGGTCAGTTAAATCGACTATTTCATCTAAGCCATTAACACCCACTTCTAAACCGCGCAATGCTTTTTGTAATGATTCTTGAAAGGTACGTCCAATCGCCATGACTTCACCAACAGACTTCATCTGCGTGGTTAAGCGGTCATCTGCTTTAGGGAATTTTTCAAAGGTAAAACGAGGCACCTTAGTAACCACATAATCAATGCTTGGCTCAAATGATGCCGGCGTTGCGCCGCCTGTGATTTCATTTTGCAACTCATCTAAGGTATAGCCCACTGCTAATTTAGCCGCTACTTTTGCAATAGGGAAACCCGTTGCTTTTGAAGCTAATGCAGAAGAACGAGAGACTCGTGGGTTCATCTCAATGATAACCATACGGCCATCTTCTGGATTAATCGCAACTTGTACGTTTGACCCACCTGTATCAACACCAATCTCACGCAGTATCGCTAAAGAAACATTACGCAATATTTGATATTCTTTGTCGGTTAATGTCTGCGCGGGGGCGACGGTAATAGAATCCCCTGTATGCACACCCATTGGATCAAAGTTTTCAATGGAACAGATAATAATACAATTATCTTTGGTATCTCGTACCACTTCCATTTCATATTCTTTCCATCCTAGTACGGACTCTTCAACCAATAATTCATTCGTTGGCGATAAATATAAACCACGCTCACAAATTTCAATAAATTCTTCTTTGTTATAAGCAATCCCTCCGCCACTTCCACCCATGGTGAATGAAGGGCGAATAACAGTAGGGTAGCCTACTTCTTTTTGTGCGGCAAAAGCCTCTTCCATGGTATGCGCAGTTTTTGACCTAGCAACTTCAAAACCTAAGCGCCCCATTGCTTTATTAAACAAATCACGATCTTCGGCCATATTAATCGCGTCTTTATTAGCACCGATCATCTCCACCGAATATTTTTCTAATACACCGTGTTTATCTAAATCTAGCGCACAATTTAATGCGGTTTGCCCACCCATCGTTGGCAATACTGCATCTGGACGTTCTTTTTCAATAATTTTTTCTACTGTTTCCCAATCAATTGGCTCAATATAAATTGCATCAGCCATTTCAGGGTCAGTCATAATCGTTGCAGGATTAGAGTTGACTAAAATAACACGGTAGCCTTCTTCGCGTAGCGCTTTACAAGCCTGTGTTCCTGAATAATCAAATTCACAAGCTTGACCAATAACAATTGGGCCTGCGCCTAATAATAATATGGATTTTATGTCGGTTCTTTTTGGCATATTCGTCTATTGCTCAGCAGTAATTATTTGGCTAGGTTCATCATTTCTATAAAATCATCAAATAATGATTCGACATCATGCGGACCTGGGCTTGCTTCTGGATGGCCTTGAAAGCTCATTGCAGGAATATCAGTACGTGCAATTCCTTGTAAGCTACCATCAAATAAAGAATGGAAAGTTGCTTCTAAGTTACTAGGTAATGAATCTTCAGCAACGGCAAAACCATGATTTTGGCTACTAATCATTACTCGGCCTGTGGCTTTTTCTTGTACAGGATGATTTGCACCGTGATGACCAAATTTCATCTTTTCTGTTTTAGCACCACACGCTAACGCTAATAACTGATGACCTAAGCAAATGCCAAACACAGGCATTTTTTGCTCTAAAATGGTTTTAATCGCTGTAATCGCATAAGTACATGGCTCTGGATCACCCGGGCCATTGGATAAAAACACACCATCCGGCTTCATTGCCAAAACATCTGCGGCTGGCGTTGTCGCTGGAACAACCGTAACACGGCAACCACGATTAGCTAATAAACGTAAAATATTACGTTTAACACCAAAATCATAAGCAACTACATGCTTGCTTAAATTCTTAGCCTCTTGATGACCTTCTTTTAAAGACCAAGTATTTTCTGTCCACTCATATACATCAGAAGTTGTCACTTCTTTTGCTAAATCCAAGCCTTTTAAACCAGAAAATAAATCCATTGCGGCTTGCGCATCAGACTCTGAAATAGAATCACCCGCAACAATACAGCCCCGCTGCGCGCCTTTATCACGTAATAAGCGTGTTAACTGACGTGTATCAATTTCTGCAATCGCCACAACATTATTATCTTGTAGATATTGCGATAAGCTCTTTTCCGAACGCCAACTGCTAGAAACTAAAGGCAAATCACGAATCACTAAGCCACTCGCAAAAACACCAGAAGATTCATTATCTTCATCTGTCGTTCCTACATTACCTATATGCGGATAAGTAAGCGTCACTATCTGCTTTGCATAAGAAGGATCACTTAAAATTTCTTGATACCCTGTTAAGGAAGTATTAAATACCACTTCCCCTGCCGAACATCCATCTGCGCCTATCGACACACCACGAAATACGGTCCCATCTTCTAACATTAATAATGCAGGTTTATGCATTCTCGCCTCTTAAATGTACAAAACGGGAGCGACTTTAAGCCGACCCCCGTTATGAAATAAATATTTTTAACATCGACTATATAAAAGTCGAATCAATACTTTAATTTTACTGAATTATTAGCCTGTAGTCATTAAGATTTTTAATACCGCCCTTATCCACAAAAAAATAAGCTAATATCACACATTAATCATGACTTTCTACAAATTTCATTAAATGCTCTTTACCCACGACATCCATCTCAAGAAAATTCATTCCTAACTGACATTCATCTTGGGTTAGTCGACGCGAATACACAACGCGACACTTTGCTTTAAGCGCATAATTACTTTTTTGACCTTCTGACAAACTAAGAACCAAGTTAAGCTCTAAAGGCTTGCCTTCGCAAATATAGTCCCCTTTAGGTGTAATTTGATCTCTATCGAAAGTACTACATTTCACAGCGACTCCACCTAAAGAAATATTAAGCGCCTTACCACTAATCTCATTATCATTATCATTATTCTTAATAATTACCGATGAAAACGGAGTTTCAGCCCTAACTTTTACACGCTTTTTTTGTCTCATATACCTTCTACTTATCAACCCCTGCCACTAACTCAGCACTACCGTCCATATTTTCAGTATCTCTATATAACATAGCAACACCTTCATTAAATACTTTACTCGCAATCACCTCGCAAATTATGACCTGATGATCACCTGCGGCAACCTCATTAAGCCACTTGCACTCAAAAGACACCAAGGCTTCCTGCAAAACAGGCACACCACCAGATGATGCAACCCAAGTCCCTAATGACATTTTATCAGCAATACCTGATTGCCCATAATGAGATGCAAAATTCATTTGTGATTGCTCCAAGATATTCACCGTGCAGCGACGACCTTCCTTAAAAATATCATAAGAAATATGTTCAGGATTAATACTAATGGCCAATAACACAGGATTAAATGAAACTTGCATCACCCAAGCCGCAGTAAATGCATTCGCCTTATGCGTTTCGCTAGCAACAGCGACCAGCACAACACCTGAATTCAATTGTTTTAATGCTTTTACTATTTGTTTCATCACTCACCCTCTAAATCAATGCGCATTGATAAATCAACCGCGTGCACACTCTTGGTTAATGCGCCAATAGAAATATAGTCAACGCCTGTTTCAGCCACACTACGAATACTTCCTAAAGTAATATTTCCGGAAGCTTCTAATTCAACTTTTCCTGCAACTTTTTTAACCGCTGCACGTAAAGCCTCTAAAGAAAAATTATCCAACATAATCCGTGTCGGTTTTGCTGCAATGGCCTGCTCTAATTCATCCATTGATTCTACTTCCACCTCCAACAAAGGTGAACCGATTTGTTTTGCTTTTTCAACCGCCAAAGCAATAGAGCCAGCGGCCATAATATGGTTTTCCTTAACCAAAATACCATCATACAAGCCAACTCGATGGTTATAACAGCCACCACAAACAACCGCATACTTTTGCGCGTCTCGTAAGCCTGGAATCGTCTTTCTGGTATCTAAAACTTTACACTGAGTTCCTAAAATAGCTTGCGCATATAATCGAGATTGCGTCGCAGTTGCCGATAAAGTTTGCAATAAATTTAAAGCGGTTCTCTCGCCCGTCAACAAAGGCCTTGCTAAACCTTGTAAAACACACAAAACAGCCCCCGCCTCAACCCAGTCACCTTCCTGACACTGCCAATTTATTTGTATATCAGCATCTAACTCGGTAAAAACAGCATTAAACCAATCCTGCCCGCAACAAAGCATTCCCTCCCTAGTAATGACCGTTGCACTTGCTACATGGTCAGCAGAAATAATTTGCGCCGTTAAATCTCCACTGCCTATATCTTCTTCAAGAAAGGGCTTAATATTAATAGCAGGTAGTTTATTCATAAAACAACAATCTCTATAACCAGATAACTTCATCAATAGCTTAACAAAATAAGCTAGCAAAAAAAAAGGATAGATTAAAAACCTATCCTTTTAAGGAGCGAGGGTATCATTAAACTCTCGCTCCTAAACACTCAAATAACCTTAAGTTATTTCAAGCTTTAACAACACACTTATTTTAAAGACTCTAACTTAGTAACAACCGCATCAGTGACTATCGCTTCATAATGACGAATTAAGGTAGAATCAGTCGGTGCCCCTGCCAAACAAGCCTCTTCTTCACTAATTAAATTCTGTAAAAAATGACGACGCAAAACAGACTCTTCAGGAATTCTATTACTTGCCGCCTGATTCACTGCAACAAGCTGTTGGTAATGACGCTTTAAAGATGAATCTTCCGGCATACCCGCAACAAATTTACTTTTTATTGGCTCTACAACCGACTTCACTGCATTTTCAGCAACAACTTCAATAGTCGCCTCTTCCGCTACTTCAACCTTAGTTTGAACTTCTTTTGTTTCAGCAGGATCAACAACTGTCTCTTCAACTTCTTCAGCAGAAGCGGTATCATTCGTAGAAACCTCCTCCTGAGAGTTAAAGTAATACCAAATACCACCCACTATCGCGATTAAAATTATTAATTCAAACATTGTTTATCCTTTAATTTTAAAAAATATTTACGGTTACAAATTACGAGGGCTATTATTCCATATAATACCCACTAGGTAGGACTTTTCTTTATCGATAACAGCTTCTTTATTTTAAACTAGATTCTTATGGAAATAAAAAACCACCAGCTCACATCAGCACAGCACATTGAATCCCCAAATTTTGATGACAGACCTAATGAAAAAGACATCTCTCTGATTGTTATTCACTGTATCAGCTTACCTGAAGGTTGCTTTAACACACCCCATGTCAATCAACTATTTTGCAATCAACTACAAGCAGAAGACCACCCTAGTTTTAAAGCAATCTGCGAACTTAAAGTCTCCAGCCATATCCTAATAGATCGCAACGGAAAAATAACCCAATACGTTCCTTTTAATAAGCGCGCTTGGCACGCAGGAATTTCAAACTACCAAGGCCGGACACATTGTAATGATTTCTCTATCGGCATAGAGCTAGAAGGCACAGATAAAACGACTTATACGCCTGAACAGTACCAACAACTGACTCAACTCATTGACAGTTTAATTGCACATTACCCAAAATTAAATACTCACGCGCTTATCGGGCATAGCGACATTGCACCACAACGGAAAACAGACCCAGGAGATTTTTTTGATTGGGCGTTACTAAAGTCTGCCTTGTGAAATAAAACAAGCACCCATAAAAAAAGCCTAATCAATTAAAAACTGATAGGCTTTATAATTTCACTAACGTAAAACAATACGCTATAAAATCACTTTATTTCATCATCGCTTTATTTAAAAGACGATCTAATTTTGCATTTGTTTCTTCTGCAGCATTTGCAGCACGAGTCGCTTCAGCTGTAGCAGCTGTTGCACTAGCAGCAGCGTCATTTGCAGATGTTTCTGCTTTAGCAGCTGCAGCACTTGCTTGGCTTGCTTGTTGCTTAACTGTATCTAAACCAGCTTCTAACTCACCCGATGTAGCGCAAGCCATCATCAAACTAGAACCTAAAACAATAGCAGAAACTTTTAATAATTTAATCATGTGTATTCCTAATAAATATAATAAAAAACCAATCTAGGTCTAGATCAATTCCAACGTTACAAACATAAATATATTTGATATTCCAATTTTATCTGTTTTTAAATCTAATGCCAATTTTATTTTATTCTCACCGGCATACCTAAATACACCCAGCCTGCTAATTTATCAATTTGTTGATTAGACAGTGCAATACAGCCATGAGTCCAATCAAAAACACCCTGCACCTTTGGGTTACCTCTACCCACACCATGAATCCCTATTTGTCCGCCAATACTTGTATCACTTGGAGGCATTTCACCGGTGCTATGCGCTCGCATAATAGCAAGATAATCATCAAAAGAGATACGCCCTAAGTTGGCCGCCACTTCCGCGTCTTTTCGTAAAGGGTAATTAAGCCCAAAAAAGCGCCTAAATCGACTACCAGTATTTATTACTGTCACAATTTTATAGTCGCCTAACGGCGTAATATTATCTCCTTCGCTTTGCTTAAACCCCGCACCTTTTCTACCGAGAGAGATACTATTAAAAGTATGTAGGGTTAGCCCATCTTCTTTGACCTCAATTTGTTTTTTGTAGGTATCCACTAATAACCACACAGGGCTTTTAGCCAAGCTATTCGTAGAAGATAGTAAACAAAATAAAAATAGGGAATAACGCATAGCTATATTAATGTTATTATCAAAAATCATTACCGCCTTGAGTGAGTTATTATGCAAATAAAGAACGTTTCAACACAAGCTTATTCTGATCAAAAACCTGGGACGTCAGGTTTACGAAAAAAAGTAAAAGCATTTCAACAAACCCATTATTTGGAAAACTTTGTCCAATCCATTCTGTCGTCACTGCCACAAAGTACCAATAAAACAATTGTTATCGGCGGAGATGGCCGTTATTTTAATAATGATGCCATCCAAATTATTATTGAAATCGCCGCAGCAAATGGTTATACCCACTTTATTATCGGCCAAGATGGGCTACTATCAACCCCAGCAGCATCGCATTTAATTAGAAAGTATAACGCTTTTGGTGGATTTATTTTATCGGCTAGCCACAACCCCGGCGGACCTGATGAAGATTTTGGTATTAAGTTTAATGTCAGCAATGGCGGCCCTGCTACCGAACAAGATACCGATGCTTTTTTTAGCTACAGTCAAACAATCAGCACCTACAACATAATCGACTTACCTGCTATCAACCTTAGCAACTGTGGCACTTTCGAACAATCAGGGCTGCATATAACGATTATTGACCCTGTTGATGACTACGCTGAATTAATGGCTTCTTTATTTGACTTTCCTCTTATCAAACAAGCATTGGAATCAAAAAAAATCAGCCTTTGTTTTGATGCCATGCATGCCATTACCGGCCCTTATGCAACACGTATCTTAGAAGATATTCTTGGCGCACCTAAAGGTACCGTTATTAATGGCATTCCTTTAGAAGATTTTGGCGGCCACCACCCCGATCCTAATTTAAGCCACACCAAAGAGTTAAAAGAACTCATGTTTAGCTCTAACGCACTTGATTTTGCCGCAGCGTCTGACGGTGATGGCGATAGAAATATGATTTTAGGTAATAATATTTTTGTCACCCCGAGTGATAGTTTAGCGATTATGGCGGCTAACGCACAGCTTATCCCTGCTTATGCTTCCGGTATTAATGGCGTTGCCCGCTCAATGCCAACCAGCCAAGCGGTTGATCGCGTAGCAAAAGCGCTGAATATTCCTGCCTTTGAAACGCCAACAGGCTGGAAATTTTTTGGTAACTTACTCGATGCAGGAAAAATAACGCTCTGTGGCGAAGAAAGCTTTGGTACCAGCTCTAATCATGTGCGTGAAAAAGATGGTTTGTGGGCGGTTTTATTTTGGCTGAATATACTTGCAAAACGCGAGCAATCCGTACAAGAAATCGTCAATGAACATTGGAAAACTTATGGCCGTGATATTTATTGCCGCCATGATTATGAAGCGGTCGACAGTGAAATCGCCAATAATATAATGGATCATTTACGCAGCCAATTAAGCGACCTTCCTGCGCAATCATTCAAACAATATAAAGTGAAATATGCCGATGAATTTAGCTATCATGATTCAGTCGATCAAAGCATCAGCCAAAACCAAGGTATTCGCATAGGCTTTGAAGATGGCTCGCGCATCATCTTTCGCTTATCCGGCACGGGTACAGTCGGAGCGACTTTACGCATTTATATTGAAAAATATGAGCCTGATAGCAGCAAGCAACAGCAAGAGCCACAAATAGCACTTGCTGAATTAATTGAGCTTGCCGAACAGTTTTGTGAAGTTAAAAAACGTTCAGGACGTACCGAACCTTCTGTTATTACATAGCTATGTTACGTAATAATTGGCTATACATTTAAGACGGGGTAGATTTTTATGCTAAAAGTAGGGTGGGCAGAACGTAGCACCTGTTTTTTAGGTGCGCAGTGAAACCCATCATCAACTCTACGTATAATGATGATGGGTTTCGCAAAAAGACGCTCTACCCATCCTACATTTCATGAGCTGTCCCGTCTTAAAATGGTAACCCAATAATTACAAGCCTTAACAAATCAATGGGGCGCATTCGTGATGAGAAATCACCCTTTATGTAATATGCGTTAAATTAACCCACGTAAAAGATCGCCTTTAATATCATCTACATTTTCCAAGCCAACAGAAATACGCACTAAGCTATCCTTAATACCTGCTTCTAAACGAACCTCAGGCGCTAAGCGGCCATGTGTTGTGGTTGCAGGATGGGTAATCGTTGTTTTCACATCCCCCAAATTTGCTGTAATGGATAACATTTTCGTGCTATCAATTAGCTTCCAAGCGCCTTCCTTACCCCCTTTTAACTCAAAACTAACCACCGCACCAAAATGGCTTTGCTGCTGTTTAGCCAGCTCATGCTGAGGATGAGACTCTAAACCTGGATAATGAACTTTATCAACCGCTGGTTGAGCATCCAACCATCGCGCTAATTCCAGTGCATTATCGCAATGCGCTTTCATTCTTACCGCTAAAGTTTCTAAACCCGATAGAAAAACCCAAGCATTAAAAGCACTCATGGTTGCACCACCCGTGCGTAAATACGGATAGATATATTGATCAATAATCTCATCGCTCGCAATCACTGCTCCGCCAACACAGCGACCTTGACCATCAATATATTTCGTTGCTGAATGCACAACAATATCAGCACCTAAGGTTAAAGGCTTTTGCATAATCGGCGTACAAAATACATTATCGACGACCAATAAGGTTTCTTTTTTATGTGCAATATCAGCAAGTGCTTGGATATCCACTAATTCCATTAAGGGGTTAGACGGTGTTTCTACAAACAAAAACCGCGTATTAGCCTGTATTGCATCACCCCAAGCTTGTAGATTGGATAATTCAACAAACGTAGTTTCTACACCAAATTTAGCAAAGTAATTTTGAAACATTAAAATGGTATTACCAAACACACTGCGTGAACAAACGACATGATCACCTGACTTTAATAAACCCATACCGACAGCCATAATGGCCGCCATTCCAGAAGCAAAGGCCAAGCAGCGCTCACCTTTTTCCATTAATGCCAACCTATCTTGAAATGCATTCACTGTCGGATTAGTAAAGCGCGAATAAATATGCCCTGCTCGCTTCCCTGTAAAACGCAATGCCGCATCTTCCGCGCTATCAAACACATAACTCGATGTCATAAAAATAGGAATGCTATGCTCACCCTCTTCAGTGCGTTGCTGCCCTGCTCTAATTGCTTGGGTTTCTATCGAATAATCATTCCAATCAAAATCTGTCATGTGTTTTTAGCTTTAAGTTCAGTAAAATAATCGTTCAATTTTAACAAAATTATCACCGCCTAACATTCAATACATGAATTTACCTTTAGATATTTCTCATGCGGCGCAAACTTTAGCCCAATTTTTAGACTCATCAAATAGCAAATTGGTGACTGCTGAATCTTGTACAGGCGGCGGTGTTGCACAAGTATTCACTGACATTGCTGGCTGCTCTGCTTGGTTTGATCGCGGTTTTGTCACTTACAGCAACACCTCTAAAACAGAAATGCTAGGGATAGATGCAAAAATAATCAATCAATATGGTGCAGTTAGCCATGAAGTTGCATCACTTATGGCCTCAGGCGCGCTGCAATATAGTCATGCAGATTACGCCATCGCAATTACCGGAATTGCAGGGCCAACCGGCGGTAGCCCTAAAAAATCCGTTGGTACTGTTTATATTGCTGTACAAAAAAATCAGTCAGAAGCGATTATCACTTTAGAAAATTTTATCGGCAATCGCTCTGAAATTCGAGCTCAAGCCATACTCAAGGCGCTCCAGTTAATTCCAAGCAATTACACTCAATAGTCGTATAATATCCAGTAATCATAATTTAAAAAATAATAATAAAATGATCGAATTAATCTTTGATGTACTGCCACGAATTCACGGTGCTGGCCATGAAGGTATTGGCGCGGTAAAAGGTTTAGCAGCCTTTTTAACTTTTTTAGAATCACTGACTACAATGAGTGCCGCACAGATTTTTGCTGCTTTTTTACCCGGTATTGCAGCACTAGATAACATTCATCCACTACTCGTTCATTTTCCCATTAGCTTATTCACAGTCTTTTTTATCAGCGATGTACTCGGCTGTGCTTTTAGCAAACCTCAATGGCGACAATTTGCTAGCTTTACACTTTATATAGGTACTGTCAGTGCTATTTTAACGGTAGCCGCAGGCTTCCAAGCCGCTTACTCAGTACCGCATAATGATGCAACACATTTAATTATGTTGCGTCACCAAAGCTTTGCCATTGCTATTACTTTGCTCGCCATTAGCTTATCGCTTTATCGCTATTTTGCAGATTCGGTTTTTTTACAGAAAAAAACTTACTTACAATTCTCTTTTTCGGGTTTATTAATTTTACTACTTATCTTTGCTGCTGATTTAGGTGGATTAATGGTCTATGAATACGGTGTTGCCGTTAAGAAACCAGCTAAAATCATTCATCAAGCTGCCCCACAGTCGCACACGCATACTGAGCATACACAGCACGCACATTAACTTGCTTAATTCATTACTTCTAGGCGCTCTTTCTATGTGTTATTCTAGGCGGTTTTATTGCTTAATCGACCGCTCATAATGAAAAGAACGCGCGTTAAAATTTGTGGATTTACAACGGCCGAACAAGCAGCGCACGCGGCTTATGCAGGTGTCGATGCTATTGGTTTAGTTTTTTACCCCCCTAGCCCACGCCATGTTTCTATCAAATTAGCACAAGAAATTGTTGCTGCACTCCCTGCTTTCACCAGCGTCGTTGCTTTATTTGTGGATGCAACAGAGCAGCAAGTTCGAGAAGTAACTGAGCAAGTTTCTATCGATTTATTACAATTTCATGGCAATGAAAGCCCAGAGGCTTGTCGCCTTTATAATCTGCCTTATATGAAAGCAATACGCATGCAAGCAGATACAGATATTAAAGCGCTTAGCTGTGAATACCATGACGCTAGCGCATTACTACTTGATGCCTACCATCCACAAACAAAAGGTGGCACAGGAGAAAAGTTTGACTGGGATTTAATCCCTAAAGATTGCACACTACCTATCGTATTGGCAGGCGGTTTAGATAAAAATAATGCGGCAGATGCCATTCACAGCGTGCAACCTTTTGCATTAGATGTAAGTAGCGGCGTGGAATCATCCAAAGGCATTAAAAACAATAATAAAGTATCAGAATTCTTAACTGAGGTTTTTCAAAGTGACAGACACAACTAGCCCTTACAATATGCCCGATGATCGGGGACATTTTGGCCCCTACGGTGGCATATTTATTGCGGAAACTTTAATTCCCGCAGTAGAAGAACTACAAACAGCTTATGATCGGTATATGACTGACCCTGAGTTTATGGCTGAATTAGATAAAGACTTTCAACATTATGTCGGTCGCCCTTCTCCCCTGTACCATGCTGAACGTTGGACTAAGGAATTAGGTGGCGCTCAAATTTATCTAAAGCGTGAGGATTTAAATCATACTGGCGCACATAAAATCAATAATACCATTGGCCAAATTTTATTAGCCAAACGTATGGGAAAAAAACGCATTATTGCTGAAACAGGCGCAGGACAACATGGCGTTGCAACAGCAACCGTTTGTGCTCGTTTAGGTTTAGAGTGTGTCGTTTACATGGGTGCTGTTGATATTGCTCGCCAAGCTTTAAATGTTTACCGCATGCAATTATTAGGCGCTAAAGTGGTTCCTGT
>DAOUSK010000010.1 GCA_030627265.1 Methylococcaceae bacterium | reverse complement strand
CTTTTAGCATTCGCTTAATTTGTTCAAACCGTTGCTGTATTGCGTTATCAAAAGCCTCTAAATTAAGCATTATTTGTTTTTGATCAATCGTTTTTACGCTTGCAAGGTCATCATGCCAGCGCTCCATAATAGTACTCAGCTCGGTGACTTGTTTCTGATACAACTGCCACTGTAAATTGTGTTGTCTAACATCATAACTTTCTGTTTGTACCGCTACTAACAGCATTTTAAACCGCGTTTGTAACTGAGCTGACTGAGCCATTAACGCTTTCGTTGCCGTAAGGTCGCCTTTCTTAATCATCAAGTTAAAGGAGCTTTGGTAAAGTTGATGCAGGGTCGATTGTAATTGCGTGATGTTGGTGTTAAATTCATCGATACTACTTTTACGCCAGAGCAAAGCAGTAACCACACTATAAACCAGAATACCCAGCCCAGTTTCCTGAGCGCGCAAAGTAGCAAGGTGGAAGGCATTAATGGGATTAGGCCCTGCCTCTAAAGCAACAATAATGCACACATAACCGCAGACAAACCAGAAATACTGATATTTGGCTGCGCCCATCATATAAGTACAAAAGCCAATATAAAGAGAGAGCGCGAATATAAATAGCCATCTATCTTGAGGAAATAAAGCAATCAGAATTAAAGAGGCAAGACCTGCAATCAAAGTCCCCAGCATGCGCATGGTCGATTTTTGAAAAGACTGCCCACTGGTTGACAGACTGACAAAAGCAACCGAAAAACCTGCCCACATTGGGGTTCCCCAATCCATAGACAAAGCAATACCATAGGAAATAGTCATTGCTAACGCGGTTTTTATGGATTCTTTTGCAGTTAGAGAAAGATTCACCCTAAAACAGCCTCATTTGGCAACTTATCATGTATATTTAATTTCTTTATTTAATGATGATGACATTTATAGCCAGCGGCGAACCTGACTACAATAATGGGGAAACTGATCAGTAAATAATGCTTCCAAAGCTCGTTCCTCTGGAATAATCTGGAATCGAGTCATATACTGCTGAAATAGCGGAATAACGAGCATACTCAAAAAACTTCCTAAATAGATTGCCCATGCAAGCAATAAAAATAATAAGCCGACATACATTGGGTTACGGGTAAAACGATAAATCCCCGATGTTACTAATGATGATGTCGTTTCAGGCTTGTTTGGGTTACCCGTAGTTTTTTCTGATCGAAAAGAAACACCACCAGCAGCATTAAAAAATAAACCTATCGCAAGGCAAACGCCTCCTAAACTCCATTTGTATTCAAGTAAAGTGACCGATACTGGCAATGTACTTGCGATAACATAGATTAATATAAGACTAATCAGCATTTGCAAAGGAGGGTTTATTTTTAACTCGAGTGAATTATTCATTATTTCTTTTATCAGGGCTGGAGCATTATGCTTGTTATAAAAAATCGAGTGAGTAGAGCCATAACCGCTTTAAAAGTCATGTAAAAAGCCCACCCATATTATTTATCATCAGCTCCTGGCTCCTTTCTCATGGCATAAGCTTTTAATACACGTCCATGCCAATACTTACCATTCACTCGTTTTTCTAAAGCAGATGCTCCAGCATAGCCTGTATCTAAAGTAACAATTGCTGCCAATTTATCGGGGTCCCCTGCTGTTTCTAGTTTTAAATCAGTAATTTGAATGTTCCGTTCTTGTATTTCTTCCTGTAACATTTCTTTAGTGGTTTCTGGTGGGAGGTTACTAATAATGACTTGCATAATTTTATCTACCTTTGTTTAAGTTGTTTTACTTCATCGCATAAAATATGAAGCGTTTAAGTTAAGCTATTTGTGTCAATTTTTATCTGACGATTTCCGCGTAATTTTCTTTCTAAAACAGCTAATGGCAATAGTATTAATATCCCCACGATAGCAACCAGCAAAGGAACAATGGCTGCTATCGGCTCCGGTGCAAAATTCTGACTAGCCACTAATATCGCAACAGGGGGGTTCCTTAACCCAGTACCCACAGCAAAAATAATGCGTACCTCTCTCCTTTTTCCGCCACTGAGGTAACCGATCATCATTGCGCCTAAAAAAAAGACAGCAATAACGGGTAGTACATCAATACTGGCCATAATTGTTTCGGTGTACCGCAGTAATACCGCAATAATTAATATCAATATCGATAGATTGGTGAATTTAGCTGCAAAAGGCTGAATACGCGCAGCTAGGTTTGAAAAGCGACCTTTAATCAAAAGCCCAAGCACTAAAGGAAGCAGCATAATCGTCACTAAGGATTTGGCGATTTCTAATGCACTAACTGAAACGCCAGAGAGCATCACGGGCACAGCAAGTGGCATAAAAAAAACGGTGCTGATCAAAAGCAACATCATTAACCCAACACCACCTCCCACATGACCCTTTGCCATTGCTATAATCATTGGGATAAAAGGAGCTCCTCCACCTAAAGAGGTCAGTATTATGCCTATGCGTACTCCTTCGGACATAGGAATCCAGCTTACTAACCCTATGGCAAATAGCGGGACAATAATGAAGTTGGCAATCAGTGCTCTAATCACAATTCGCACTTGTTTAAAGGGTGCAAAAATTTGCGCAACGGTTAAGCCTAGCCCTAGTGTTATCATGCTACCTGCAACAAAACAGAGCATGGAAAGGTTAAACGCTATTTCAAATATTTCGTTCATTATTTATTCACTAAAAAGTAGCCCGTATGCAGCTTGCGTAATACGGGGCATTCGATGCGCTGATTTCCCGTATTCCGCTTGAGGCTTCATACGGGCTACAATTTAAAATGTAGACTGACCTATGGAAAGTTCGTTACTTTAAGTCATACTCAGTCATTATCGGATCTCGACCTAAAGTTTTATCATTAAAATATTCATAGCAACAAACACCCAAAAAGCCACCGGAAATATTAAATACTTGTTGATAGCCTTTCGCTTGTAGTGTTAATACGGCATTGTATGAACGCTGACCTGAGCGGCAATGTACGTAGATCGGTACATCTTTAGGGATTTCTTGATAGCGATCACGCAGCTCTGAAAGAGGAATACTTTTTGCGACTTTGATATGCCCCGCTTCATATTCATCCATTTCACGCACATCCAGAATATAAGCGCCGCTCTCAACCAATCCACGTACTTCACTCATGGAAACCTGCTCAAAAGCACCGTGTAATAAATTAGATGCCACATAACCTGCAAAATTTACCGCATCTTTTCCCGTGCCAAACGGTGGCGCGTAACATAATTCTAAATCACGTAAATGCTCAACGGTTGCGCCAAATTTAATCGCTGTTGCAATGACATCGACACGTTTATCGACATTACCATGACCAATCGCCTGTGCACCCAGTACTCTGCCTGTCGGTTTTTCAAAAATCACTTTAAAACCCAACTCTTCCGCATCTGGCATAATGCCGACTTTATCTTTAGGAATAATTTGTACCCAGCCATATTCAACATTTAGGTTCGCCAGCATTTTTTCATTCAAGCCTGTCGCCGCCGCATTGTAATTAAAAACTTTAACTACTGAAGAGCCGATGAAGCCTGTATTATTAATGATGCGCCCATGAATATGATCTGCCACCGAACGCGCTTGTTTTAGTGCAGGTCCTGCCAATGATAATTTGAATTCATCCTGCGTCAAAATGTTATACACTTCAATCGCATCACCAACTGCGTATATATCAGGGTCATTGGTGAGGAAATTAGGGTCAACTTTAATCGCGCCTGTTTTGCCCAGCTTAAGCCCCGCTTGTTTAGCTAAACCTGTTTCAGGTAATACACCGATAGACATAACCACGACTTCTGAATGAATTTCTTTACCTGATTCCAGCATGACTTTATTGGTATCAAAGCCTGTTACCTTATCGCCAACAATCAACTCAACGCCATTATCCATAATTTCTTTGTGCAAAATTTGCACTAATTCATGGTCAAACTGATTCAGAACTTGTGGCAATGCTTCAACTAAAGAAACCTGATGTCCCGCTTCTATTAAGTTTTCCATCACTTCAATACCAATAAATCCACCGCCAATCACGGTAATTCTTGAAGGCTTGACCTTGTGAATAAATTGATTGAGTTTATCAATATCAACGACATTTCTTACCGTAAAAACATTGGCTTTTTCAATGCCTGGAATAGGTGGCACGATAGGGTGCGCCCCAGGTGATAAAATCAATTTATCGTAAGACTCTTTATAGGTTTTATCCGATAATAAGTCTTTAACTTCAATTTGCTTATTGTCTCTATCAATAGCAATGACTTCACTATGAGTTCGTGCATCAATATTGTATTGCCCGCTGAATTTTTTAGGATTCATTAATACTAAATGTTCAGGTTTTTTAATTTGACCACTTAAATGATACGGCAGGCAACAGTTTGAAAATGAAACGTCACGTCCCTTTTCAAACATAATAATTTCATCATCTTCGCCTAATCTTCTTAATCTAGCTGCCGCAGATGCGCCACCAGCAACACCACCAACTATTAAATATTTTTTACTCATAACGCTTTCCTTTGATTTTTATAGCTAAGTTGTAAGAAGTTATTCATTTAATCTGCTCTCGCAGACAACAATACTGTGAGAATAAACTTGAATGTTATTTTCTTTAATTTCTTGCTGCTGTTCCGGCTCGATGATATCCCGATAGAGTGAGCAGGTGGTGTCCACAGCTAGATGCCATGTGCGGCCTTTCAATGTCGGCAACTCCATAGATAATTTTTCTTCGGACATATTGAACATGATATGCAGATCTTCCTCGTCAGGGTTCACTCTACTCAAAGTGCAGGCAAGAACCCTAGATGATGTGTCATCCCACTGCGGTTCATTTAACTGCTGACCATGCCAGCTAATGTCCTGTAAGTTGGACGTATTATTCATTGCACCACTGAGGTATTGGCGTTGCATGAGACTGGGGTGCCGTTTTCGTAGCTGGATCATGCCTTTGGTAAAACAAAACATCTCCTGATTTTTTTCTAGTAGATTCCAGTCAAACCAGCTTAACTCATTGTCCTGGCAGTAACCATTATTATTGCCCTGCTGACTACGGAGTATTTCATCACCTGCAAGAATCATAGGCACACCCTGACTAAGCATAAGTATTGCCATGAAATTCTTAACCTGTTTCAGTCGAAAGGCATTGATTTCTGGGTCATCGCTTACGCCTTCAGAACCGTAATTCCAACTGTAGTTATTGTTATCTCCGTCGCGGTTATCTTCGCCGTTGGCTTGGTTATGTTTTTCATAAAAACTAACCAAGTCATAAAGGGTAAAACCATCATGACAGCTAATAAAATTGACCGAGTTAACCGGTTGATGACCTGAACTCTGATAAAGGTCGCTAGAGCCTGTCAGTCTAGTCGCCAATTCAGGAATCATTCCCGAATCACCCTTGATAAACTGTCGAATAAGATCACGATAACGTCCATTCCATTCTGCCCAACGGAAACCGGGGAAACTCCCCACTTGGTAGAGCCCGCCAGCATCCCAGGCCTCGGCAATAAGCCGAGTATGAGCTAGGGTATCGGAAAGTTCAATATTCCAGACTACCGGTGCATGATACATGGGAGCACCGTCTTCCCCACGAGCTAAAATGGAAGCCAGATCAAATCTGAAACCATCTACATGAAACTCTTTAACCCAGTACTCTAGGGATTTGGTAATAAAGTTGGCTACTAAAGGGTGGTTGCAGTTCACTGTATTTCCGCAGCCACTGTAGTTTTTATACTGTTTCGGATCATCATCTTCGAGGTGATAAAATCCGCTATTCATCAAACCCTTGAAGTTAATCGTTGGGCCTTCCTTTCCACCTTCTGCCGTGTGATTAAATACCACATCAAGGATGACGCTAATCCCAGCCTTGTGTAACGCCTTGACCATATCACGAAATTCTTCCCGATGACCGCCAGACAACGGGTCAATACAGTAACCCGGGTGAGGGCTGAAAAAAGAGTGAGTCGCATAACCCCAGTAATTCTGCAGGCCCATATCCCGTGCTTTATCGGGTAGGTCCTGCTGATCAAAAGCCATAACTGGCAGAAGTTCCACCGCGGTTATGCCAAGCTCTTGTAGGTACGGTACTTTTTCTATAATTCCGGAAAAGGTGCCTGGGTGGCTAACCCCTGATGAAGAATGACGAGTGAAACCGCCGACATGAAGTTCATAAATGATCTCCTTTTCACTAGATTGCCGTAGCGGCTGATCACCTTCCCAGTCATAACTGCTGCTTGGTAAGACCATTGCCCGCATAGAGGATGAGCCTTTATTATTTCTCTCCCACAAAACATCAGTGACTGCTTTAGCCCAAGGGTCCAGAAGCTCTATAGAAGGATCAAATCGACTTCCCGGATCATCGTTATCAGGGCCATCGACCTTCCAAGTATAGGATATCTTTTCCTGGCCGGTCATGCCCTCTACAAATACATGCCAGAAAAAAAAGCTCCGGTTAACCGCTGGATCTAAGTCAATAAGCTGAAACGGGCTACTGGAGTCTGGTTTCTCGTATAGGACAAGCTGGACAGCGGTTGCATGCCTAGAAAAAATGCAGAAGTTCACACCCCCCTTTTGGGGAGTGGCGCCTGAAGGGTAACGTTGTCCAATATTAACTGAATAGGGTTTCATATAACTTAGGGTGATTGTTTTTAGGTATTTTTCGCTCTATAAATCACTTAGCGGAAGCTACCGATATTGGTTTCACTTTCCATATATCCTCACAATACTCCTGCATTGCGCGATCTGAAGAAAATTTACCCATTCGTGCAACATTTAAAATAGACATGCGCGTCCATAAATCTTGGTTTCGCCAAGTCTCACTAACTTTATCCTGCGCATCAATATAAGACTGATAATCCGCCAGCAATAGATATTGATCATGGTTTAATAATTCATCAACTAATGGCATAAACAAATTAGCATCACCCTTAGAAAAATAACCTTCGCGGATTTGATCCAGCACTAATTTAAGGACTGCATTATTATCATAATAATCTCTAGGGTTATATCCTTGTTCTTTGAGATCAGCCACTTCCTGAGCTGTTAAGCCGAAGAGGAAGAAATTTTCCTTGCCCACTTCTTCTCTAATTTCTATATTTGCACCGTCCAGCGTACCAATAGTCAGTGCGCCATTCATGGAAAACTTCATATTACCCGTGCCTGAGGCTTCCAATCCAGCGGTAGAGATTTGTTCGGATAAATCTGCCATTGGGTAAACCCGATGACCTAATTTGACATTAAAATTGGGAATAAAAACGACCTTTAATCGTCCAGCAACATCCGCATCATTATTCACCCTATCAGCCACCGAATTAATCAGCTTAATAATTAATTTAGCCATAAAGTAGCTAGGGGCTGCTTTGCCACCAAACACAAAAGTGCGCGGCACAATATCAATACTAGGGTCTGATTTAATACGATTATATAAAGTAATAATATGTAGAACATTCAGCAATTGACGCTTGTATTCGTGCAATCTTTTGACCTGTACATCAAACAGTGATTCTGGGTTTAACTCCACACCCGTTTGGTTAAAAGCAAAAGCTGCCTGTTCTTGCTTGTTTTGCAGTTTTACTTGATGCCAACGTGCAATAAATTTAGCATCATCAGCAAAAGCCTCTAACTGTTTAAGTTGACTCAAATCAGTTATCCAGCTTTTACCTATCTTTTCTGTAATCAAAGCCGTCAAGCGTGGATTACTCAATACTATCCAGCGGCGAGGAGTCACGCCATTGGTTTTATTGCTAAATTTCTCAGGCGAGAAGTCATAAAAATCATTCAAGACAGTGGCTGTGAGTAATTCTGTATGTAACTCAGCGACACCATTCACCGCATGACTACCGACACAGGCTAAATTAGCCATGCGCACAGACTTTTCACCGGTCTCATCAATTAATGACATTCTGGCTAAACGCTCATTATCATCAGGATAACGCTCTTTTACCTGCTTCAGAAAATGTCGATTAATTTCATAAATAATCTCTAAATGCCTAGGTAATACACTTTTGAATAAAGGTAAAGACCACGTTTCTAGTGCTTCTGGTAATAAGGTATGGTTAGTATAAGCAAAAGTGTGACGAGTAATGTCCCAAGCTTGATCCCAACTCATATCATGCTCATCAACTAATAAACGCATCAATTCAGCAATGGCAATGGAAGGGTGGGTGTCATTCAGTTGCCCAGCAAAGCGTTTATGAAAATTATCCAGTGTATCGTTAGCCAATTCTAGCTGGATAAAAATCATATCTTGCAGTGAGCAGGAAACAAAGAAATATTGCTGTTGTAAACGTAGGCGTTTGCCTTGCTCGTGCTCATCATTAGGGTAGAGAACTTTAGTGATGTTCTCAGAATCCATTTTATCTCTTACCGCCCCCATATAATCACCGGCATTAAAGTCCTGAAAATCAAAAGATTCAGATGCTTGTGCCGACCAAAGTCGTAATATATTGGTGTTATTGACTTTATAACCCAGTATAGGTGTATCGTAAGCAACTCCCATCACCGCATGGTTGGGTATCCAGCGTACACTGAAATTACCTTGCTCATCTTGCTGAGATTCTGTGTGCCCACCATATTTGACCTCATAAGTGCGCTCAGGGCGATGTAACTCCCAAGGGTTTCCTAGATTTAACCATTTATCAGTGGTTTCAACCTGCCAGCCATCTTTAATTTGCTGACCAAAAATTCCATATTCATAGCGTATACCGTAACCTATCGCAGGTATTTGCAAACTAGCAAGAGAATCAATGTAGCAGGCAGCAAGACGACCTAAGCCTCCATTACCTAAGCCCGGTTCACCTTCCTGCTCAATAATGTCGTCCAGTTTTTTACCATAAGAATCCACAGCTTTGCGCATGGGTTCAACTAAACCAAGATTGATTAGGTTATTGTGTAAATGAGGCCCCAGAAGAAATTCCGCCGAAAGATAGCACACCAACCTAGCATCATTTTTTATATAGGCTTCGGTGGTATCAATCCAGCGTCGCAATAAACGGTCTCGAACCGTATAGGCAACTGCAAGGTAATCATCATTTTCAGTTGCCGTAGCTGGAAACTTACCCTGCACATAAAACATATTATCAGCGATGGCTCGAGTCAGCGTAGCGACACTCTCTCCGGTGCGATCATCTTCAATTGTGCTCTGGTTTTTACTTTGCTTCATATTTTTCTCCATTGCTTGTGTCAGGGGTGATATGTTCATGTTCGTACCATCATTTTCAATAGCGGATTGATTTAAGGAACCTAACGTAGCCCGTATTACGCTTTGGGGCTTTATATAAAAGCTACCTCATTAGCATTAAGTTAAGATATAGACCAATAAAATCAAAATCTTAAAAAAAACACACTGTAGGATGGGTAGAATGGCGCGCCAGTCTTTTTAGGCGCGTAGTGAAACCCATCAATCTTGCATAAAATGATGGGTTTCACAAAAAGACGTTCTACCCATCCTACGTTTAGCCTATTGATTCTATTTAAAAAAACCTTAACTTAATGGCAATGACAGGCTACCTAGGAAGTTATTGCTCTTTAACTTTAAGCTCCCTTCCAGCTAAAACCATCCCTAGAGAGTAGTTCATCAGCCTCTTTAGGCCCACTACTAGAAGCGGGGTAATTAGGAAAATCATCAGTTGGCTGGTTTTGCCAAGCATCAAGAATCGGTTGTAACAACTTCCAGCATACTTCGATATTATCAGCGTGTTTGAATAGCGTCACATCTCCACAGAGACAGTCATAAATCAGTGTTTCATAGCCACTAGGCGCTGTGGATTGATTAAAGTAGTCCTTATAATCAAAGCCCATACTTACCCGAGAGACATTAAACCCAGCACCTGGCTGCTTAGCATTAAAGTCCATATTAATCCCTTCATCGGGCTGTATCTTAATCACTAAATGATTAGGGCGCATATTCGTGCGTCGCTCACTTTCCCCCTGAAACATCATATTAGGACCAGGTTTGTACTGAATAACCACCTCAGAATAACGCTCTGGCATGCGCTTACCCGTGCGCAGATAAAAAGGAACACCTGCCCAGCGCCAAGAATCAATCATCAGTTTCATAGCCACAAAGGTTTCAGTGTAAGAGTCATCAGCAATGCCTGGCTCATTACGATAAGCAGAAAGCGGATCTCCATTTTCTTGCACTCCGTCAGCATACTGACCACGTACTGTATTCTCTAATACCTTTTCAGAATCAAATGGCTGAATCGCTTTAAGTACTTTTAGTTGTTCATCACGAATCGCTTCAGCAGCAAAAGAGTTGGGAGGCTCCATAGCCACCACGGACAGTACTGCTAATAAGTGATTCGCAATCATATCGCGCAGAGCGCCCGCTTCCTCGTAGTAACTTGCACGGTCTTCAACACCTAATGACTCGGCGACTGTAATCTGTACATGATCAATATAACGATGATTCCAAGTGGCTTCGACAGTACCATTACCAAAACGGTAAGCCATAATATTCTGTACCGTCTCTTTACCTAAATAATGATCGATACGGTAAATTTGATGTTCAGCAAAGCTCTGGTGCAAAGTCTTATTTAATTCCTTAGCTGATTCTAGGTCTCGGCCGAAGGGCTTTTCAATAATAATACGTCGCCATTGATGGTCAGTTTCTTCCGTCAATCCTGCCTTGCCTAATTCAGTTGCAATCACGCCAAAAAAACTGGGTGGTGTTGCTAAATAGAATAGGTAATTTCCTGGGGTTCCTTGCTGCTGATCAATTTGGAGTAGGCGTTCTTTTAACTGCTGATAACTTTCTGCATTACGAAAATCACCTGACATATAATGCAAATTATTAACATTTGCATCCCACTGTTTCTGATTAAAACCTTCCCCAACGTAAGACTCGATATCTTTGCTTAGGTGTTGCCGATAAGCCTCACTATCCTGCTCTACACGGTCAATGCCTAGCATAGCGACTTGTGTAGATAATAACGCTTGTGATGTCAGGTTAAAAAGCGCAGGTATTAATTTGCGTTTTGTCAAATCCCCCGCAGCACCGAAAATAACAATAACAGCGGGTGGAGCTTTCTGGGGTTGATTTAATTCACTCATAATGCCCACCTAACATCCTTATTTTCATAATATTTCCACTTAAAGTTTTAATACTCATTAATAAACTATGCCGCTTGCATTCAGGATTGATTGCTATTTAAGTATATTGCAATATTATTATGTAATGACACGAAAAATCCCATTGATTAATGACTTGATTTAATCATTACACTAGCTAATAAAAGACTATACAGGTATTGATATTTTTCGTTAGTAAACCATAGTTGACTAACAGCCATCATTAGGTTTAAATCAAATTATTAATCGCTTGTCCATCGCTATGCTTTGCAGGAATCTATCATATACATCTGTATTCCCAATTAAGCTTGTGCCCGCGTTTGACTGGATAGATTTTGAGGAGATACTGGAATTAGTATAAGAAGAATATTTGTCAGTTTATTTAAAATTATTGTGCGGTAAAGGTAATTGTATATCTGTCTTTTCAATTGCTCGAACTAGGTCTGCTAAAGATTTAGCTGTCATCTTGTGCATAATGCGAGCTCGGTGTGTTTTTACCGTATTTTCACTCATATTAAGGTCATAAGCGACCTGCTTATTCAGCATACCAGACACAACAAGAACAAGAACTTCATGTTCACGCACGGTTAAAGAGGCAATGCGTCGCTCAATCGCTTTTTTTTCAGTTTGTTCTAACCTAGAATGCCTACCCAGCTCTATAGCTTGGTAAATAGTATCAAGCAAATCCTGATCCTCAAACGGCTTCTGTAAAAAATCCACAGCTCCCGCTTTCATTGCTCTAACACTCATCGGGACAGTACCATGCCCGGTAATAAAAATAATAGGGATCGATAAATCTCTTTTTTCTAATTCATCCTGAAGGTCAAGTCCGCTCATTCCAGGCATACGGATATCCAATACCAGACAGCTCGGCTGTTCTGGCAATTCTGATTCCAAAAAACTCTGCGCTGATGAAAATGTCTTCACTTGAAGCCCCACAGATTTAACCAGTTGCGCTAACGAATCGCGAATTAGTTCATCATCATCAACAATAAATACAACCTCTTCGATAGTCATCATTTGTTACTCCCTTTATAAATCGGTACAGTAAAAGAAAATGTAACGCCTTTATCAGGATTTTTTGTAACCCAGAATTGACCACCGTGATCTTCAATAATAGAACGACTAATAGACAAGCCTATTCCCATTCCTTCGGGCTTAGTCGTATAAAATGCTTCAAACATACTTTCTCCTTGTTGCTTATCAATACCGATACCGTTGTCTCGTACAGCAATTGTGACAGATTTCAATTTATTATCTGTCAGTGCCAGTACAACTACCTCACCTGAGCTACTTTCTAGTGAGGCTGTAATCGCGTCAATTGCATTAAGAATCAAATTAAACAGAACCTGTTGCAGCTGAACACGATCACCAAAAACAGGCAACAAACCAGTAGCAATTTCCAGTCTTAATGAAATCTTATGCTCTTGGAATTTACTTTGTAAAAGTGTTGATGCCTCTTTGATTATATCGTTAACATCAAGACGTGTGCGTTTAACCGGTTGTTTTTTCAAAGCCATTCGTATCCGCTGTATAACTTCTTCCGCACGTCTATTACCAGTAATAATCCCTTCTAAAACCTTGCTAACCTCATCAGTTTGTACTGGCGTATTGTTAAGAAAACGCAACCCAGCCTGAGCATAACTACGAATTGCTGACAGCGGCTGATTGATTTCGTGAGCCAGAGATGCTGCAATTTCACCCATCGTTAGTACCCGTGATATATGTGCACGTTCATCTTTAAGCCTTTGGGATTCCTCTTCTGCCTTGCGACGCCTTTTATGCTGTATCAATAAGCCAATCAGGGCAAAAGCCTGAAAAGATATAATCAAACTAACACCGACTATTTCCCATTGATGTTCCTCCCAAGTAGATAACTTTCGGTGACGGACTATACTGCCAGCAGGTAAATGATCTTCATCTATAGACCAACGTTTGATCTGCCTCCAGTCAAATATTAACTGATTACCATTTTTCATGTTTTTCAAAGTACCTAAGGGCTCTCCATGCAATACTTTTTCAATCACTTTGGCATATTTCTTCCCTTGATAGCTTGCACTCAGCAAATCTCCTCCAACAATGCCATTCCCTAAATAAGTATCAACCATACCAAATAAGGGGGCGTTCGATTTTTCTGAAACTTCAGTCATTACATCGCGTGGAACATAGGATTTCCCATTTACATCACGAAATAATGATATAAAGAAAATTGCAGAATCATCCGGCAGTTGTGTGACTTTCAAAAGCAGATCTTGCTTTGAATAATCATCAAGATAGTGTATAGCGTAGCGCTCCTCAAATTGAGCTAGCTCCTTAACCGCCAGAGCCTTTAAATTTTGATCCATCATTGAGACACCTGAAATAACAAACAGATGTTTAGTTTGCGGCAATAACTCGTGAATAAGCGCTCCTGTCTTGGCAAAATCAAATCCCCAAAACATTGATACCATGTTAGATTTCAATAAGTCACGAGCCTTACTTTGTTGATCAGAAGTGATCAATACGACGGGCGTATCATCAAATAATAACCCACCGTATTCAACCATTAAATCCAATGACTCTGCCCCTAACACTAGAACCAGATCCATTTTTTGTTTACTGTACTTATAGTGATACAGATCAATGGCTTTAGATCGATATGTTTTTTCTGGAAATCGAGTTTGATCCGCGTACTCAACATTCAGCTCAAGCGAAGAGCCAAACTCTGCACTTAAAGCGGTACGCATACTTTCTTCAAGATAATAGGGCCAAGGCATTCCCTGCTTAAAGATAAAGATCACCAAAACTCGCTTTGAAGGGGAGGTCATACCCTCTGCCCATAGATTACTCGAGCATAAAGGTGCGATAGCAATAAGGCTTAAAATGAGAGTTTTTTTAAGGGCATTAACTATTTTCATTTTATCGGGATAAGAGCTACCATTTTAAGACGGGACAACACATATAAAATGTAGGATGGGTAGAGCGTCTTTTTGCGAAACCCATCACACTACACGTCGTATTGATGATGGGTTTCACTACGCAGCTAAAAAACAGCTGCTCCGTTCTATCCATCCAACTTCTGTCCCGTGTAGCCGGGATAAGTATTCTTTTTCACTGCTGAGGGGCGAGGGTATTATTAAACTCTCGCTCCTAAAAATAAGGGCAGTCATTATATAGGCCGCCCTTATTTTTGAGGTAGCCCTTAGCTTTTTACGTCTATTTTATAAAAGATAGCATAGAGTACAGGCACGACAACCATTGTCAGTACGGTACCAAAAGCCAGCCCAAACATAATCGTAACGGCCATCGAAACCCAAAAGTCATCCTGTAATAAAGGTGCCATTCCAAATACAGTGGTCGCAGCAGCATTAATAACAGGGTTTAACCTTGCAACAGCTGCTTCAACTACCGCATCATAAGCCTGCATGCCTTCTTTAAGATTTAAAGTGACTTGGTCGAGCAAGACAATGGCATTTTTAATCATCATTCCGGCTAAACTCATTGCCCCTAGTACCGCCATAAAGCCAAAGGGAGTGCCTGTGCCTAATAAACCAAAGGTAATTCCAATGAGTGCAAAAGGGATCACCAGAAAAATAATGAGAGCAGGGCGGTAAGCATTAAATAATACGATGATAATGAATACCATTATCACTAACGCTGGCACCATACCGGGTTTTAAACCATTTTGAGACTCTGTAGAGGTGTCGTATTCGCCACCCCACTCAAGCTTATAGCCGGGGGGCAGTTTTATGCCATTAAACTCTGCTAATACACTGTCTCTTAAAGTCGGCGTGGTAATACCAATTTTTGGAGAGGCTTGCACGGTAACAGCACGTCGTCTATCCCAGCGCCAGATAATAGGGTCTTCCCATTCTACGGTAAGGGATTTGGTCACTTGAGCTAATGGCACAGCATCTAATGCAGTAGGCGATAAGACTTGCAGCATTTCAAAGTTAGCGGCTGCTTCCTGTCTTTCTTTTTCTTGGTGACGTAAAATAATGGGGATTAGATCGTCATTTTGTCGAAATTGCCCAACGGTAATACCATCAAATGCACGTTTTGATGAATTGGCGACATCGCTTCGGGAAATATTACTCCAACGCCCTCGGGCTTGATCGTATTCTGGGACTATTTTCTTAATACGTTGCCGCCAATTACTTCTGGCTTCTAAGGTATAAGGACTTTGCCCTAAGATGGCTAAGCCTTGTCTCGCTAAATCACGTAGGATTTCAGGGTCTGCTTCAGCAGGTCCACTAAAGCGAGCTTCAAACTTCCAGTCATCAAAGCTGCCGACAGGGTATTTTCGTACTCTGATAAAGGCATCGGGATAATTCTCTTTAAACCACGGTGATATTTCTGCAATCACCGTATCAACATCGTCTAATGTTTTGGTATTAACAACCAGTTGGGCATATGAGGCATGAGGGCTTTCTGGATTTACAGGTAAATAAAAGCGTGGCGGCCCTTGTCCGATAAAGCTACTGACACTCTCTACTTGGGATAGTGACTGTAATTTATCTTCGATACTATAAAGATTGTCAGAAACTTCTTCGATTCGGTTACCTTCTGGCTCCCAGTAGTCGACCATAATTTGTAATCGAGAGGATTCTGGGAAAAATAGTACAGGAACATAGCGGAAACCAATGACGGATAATAAGAGTAAAGCAACCAGCCCTCCCATAAATAGCACTCTGTATTTTATAGAGAATGATAATAGATTACGAAATTTCTGATAAAAGCTCCCACTATAAGCATCTCCTTCGCCTGTTTTCTCAGGGTCAGGAAGCATCACCATACACATTAACGGGGTGACTGTTTGTGATAATACCCAACTAAAAATGAGTGAAATGAAAACCACAACAAATAAACTGCCTGCGTACTCTCCGGTACTTGCTGTTGAGGTGTAAATAGGATAAAAAGCCATGCAAGCAATAACGGTTGCACCTAATAAAGGCCAAGAAGGAGTGCTCGCTGCTTCTATTGCGGCTTGTTTTCTATCAATACCTTGTTTGAGTTTGACCACAAAGCCATCAACAACAACGATAGCGTTATCAACCATCATTCCCATAGAAATAATTAAGGCGCCCAATGAAACGCGTTGTAAATCAATACCAACGATTTTCATAACAATGAAAGTTCCTAGGATTGCAACAACCAAGCCGCTAAAGCCAATAATGACACCGACACGCAGTCCCATACTTACTGCAAGTACGATAAGGACGATAATCACAGCCTCTAGTAAATTCACCATAAAGACTTTGATTGACTCATCGACTGATTCAGATTGCCACGATATCTTATGAATTTCTATGCCAACAGGCAGGCTTGATTGTAACTCGGCTAAGCGTTTATCAATGGACTCACCAACGGTAACAATATTAGTACCACCGATAGGCGCTAAGGCAATAGAAATTGCATTTTTGCCATCAAAACGTAATAGTTGTTTAGTGGGGGTTAAATAGCCTTCGCGAACAGACACTACATCTTTTAATTGTAGTATTTCATTTTTCCCTTTTTTGTTCAGGCGAGAGGCGGTAACATTTAATTCGCCTATATCTTGAGGGTCGTTAAATGCCCCTGTCGGTGAAACGCGCAAACGCTGATTTTGAATTTCTATATAACCTGCATCGACAATTTTATTTTGCTGTTGTAACGTTTTTTGTATGTCACTCGGCATTAATCCTAGGCTGGTTAATTGGTTTTCTGAGCTATCTAAATAAATACGCTTTTCTTGTGCGCCCCATAAATCAACACGGGCAACACCATCAACCAAGCTGAGTTCTTTTCGTAGTTGCTTAACGTAGTGCTCTAATTCGGCATAAGTAAAACCATCACCTGTAACAGAAAGCAAAAAGCCAAAGACATAGCCAAAATCATCACCAACAGCAGGTTTACCAGCACCCGGTGGCAGCTCAGATTGAACATCGCCTATTTTTTTACGTAATACATCCCAAACTTGAGGCAGCTCATTCGACCAAACAGCATCTTTAATATCAACTTTAATAATGGATAAGCCGGGGCGAGATTCGGAATAAATATTTTTAATTTCCTCCATTTCCTGAATTTTCAGTTCAAGCAGATCAGTCACTTCTAGTTCGACTTCTTTTGCGCTTGCACCAGGGTAAACGGTAGTAATAGCCGCTGTTTTTACAGTAAATTCTGGGTCTTCTAACCAACCGAGTTGGAAAAAGCTCATAATTCCAGCAATAACAATTAAAAAGGTAGCAAAATAGGTGACAGATTTTTTCTCAATAGCAAGGGCTGTAAGACTCATAATTTATTGCCCCTTTTTTTGCATTATTTTTATTTCTTGGCCTTCATATAAATAATGAACCCCTGCTGTTGCTATCCAGTCCCCAGGGTTAAGCCCTGAAGAAACAGTAACGCCAGCCGCAGATATTGCCCCTAAAGAAATTGCTTGCTGGTGTACGATATTTGTTTTTTTATTAATTAGCCAAACATAAGATTTGCCATCATTTTTGGGGGAGTAAGTCGCTGATGCAGGAATTTGAATAGCTGTTGTTGCTGTCGTTTTATCTAATGATTTTTGTTTGACTTGCCCTGTTGCATTGCCGGACATTCCTGGAAGAATTTGTATGTCTTTTGGTTGATCTATGACAAGTGTAACGGGGTAAGTGCGTGTGCTTGCTGATGCTTCTTTAGCAATTTCTTTAATTTGAGCAGAAATTTTATGCTTTGGAAAGCTATCAAAAACAATGCTTATATTTTCTACACTAGGTACTAAAGAAATCATTGATTCAGGAATATTTACAATCATTTCAATTTGAGCGATATTCACTAATCGTGCAATCTGCTGTTTAGCTTGTACGGCTTGAAAGTTTTCTACATAAAGCTCAGAAATATAACCCGAGAACGGTGCTTTTAATATCGCATCCGATTGTGCTTTCACTGCTTTATCGAGCTCTGCGCTTGCCATACGAGTCGCGGCATTAAAGCGGTCATATTCTGCTTTAGAGATAAAACTTTTTTTAATCAGCTCTTTTGCGCGGTTAAAATTGGCTTTTGAATTTTGGTATGCGGCTCTTTTTTCTTTTGTTGTACTGATAAAATCTCGTGGATCAAGGCTTGCAATTAACTGACCTTTACTAATGTTATCCCCAACTTTTACAGGCCTCTTGTTTAATTTGCCGCGCACATCAAACGCTAAATTAATTTCATCGACTGCTTTTGCTCTGCCAGGAAATTTACGTCCTTGTAATACTTTTGCATCACCCACTTGCATTGCACGCACTAATCTAATCGTTTTAACTTCTTCGGTTTGCTCCGCACATGCGCTAAGGGCAAGAATAGAGGTGAGTAAAATTAATTTAATTCGTGGCATTATTTTTTAACCTATTGGTTGGGATTTGGTGTATTAAAAAGGTAATCATGTTTAGTTCAAATAATGATTAACCGATTCAATATCTATCACACTTAAAGTGCTGGCTGCATTTTTTAAACGGATACTGTTGATAATGTAGGCGTAACGAGATTTTGCATAGCGGCTTTGAGCATTGGTATAGTTACGAGTGGCGGTTAATACATCAACCATGGTTCTTGTGCCCACTTCAAAACCTGCTTCTGTTGCTTCTAAAGCACTTTTTCCTGAAACAACCGCTGATTGTAAGGCGGCTACTTGGCTAATGCTGGATAGTACACCACGGTATGCATCTTTCACTGTTTTAGTGACCGCTCTTTGGGTGGAGATTAAACGTTCTTTTGACTGTGTGTATTGGTATTCTGCTTGACGGGTTCTTGATGTTACTTGTCCGCCTTCAAATAAAGGAACATTGAGTTGTAGTCCAATGCTCTCTGTATGCCCTTGGCTCCAAAGATTTCCGGTCGTATCATTCATGCCAAACTGACCAACAATATCTAAGCTAGGGTAATGGCCGCTGCGTTGAAATGAGATATTTTCTTGAATAATTTCAGACTCATGTTTAGCGACTAAGATTTGTAGGTTTTGGTTTAAAGCTTGGGTATTCCAAGTGTTAATGTCACTAGGGTCTGGCTTGGGGAGCGGTAGAGTTTCACCTAAGGGGCTTAGTGCGGATGAATAATGGCCAATAATTTCTTTTAAAGCTTCCTTGCTGTTTTCTACCGTATTTTCAGCAGCAATGACATCAGACCGACTTTGGTCGTAACCGGCTTGTGCTTCATAAACATCAGTAATTGCAATTAAACCAACTTGGAAACGTTGTTGTGCTTGCTCTAGTTGTCTCGCAATCGTTTTTTGTTCGGATAGGCTAAATTTCAGATCATCTTTTGCGGCTAGCACAGCAAAGTAAGCTTCCGTGGTTTTAAGGATTAAATTTTGTTGCTCTGCAAGATAGCTTGCTTCAGCTTGTGCTAGTTGCTTTTCTGATTGCGATAGCTCTACCCACATATCCCAATGGAAAACAGGCTGCACTAAATTAATAGAAAATTGGTTATCCCAATAATTATTGCCCTTGGATTGACCAGGAAATTGACTATTAAACAGAGAGTCCTGATCTGACCAATTATGCCCCGTTGAGGCATTTAAGTTAACGCTAGGCATTAAACGTCCAATGCTCTGTTCTTTATTTTCAGAAATCGCCATTTTATTAGCTAATGATTGGCGTAATACCGGATCATTCTGTAATGCTAGCTCATAGGTTTCTAATAAATTTTGTGCAGAGAGAGAGCTGGAAAATAAAAGTAATAATGATAGACTAGTTTTTTTCATTGGCGCTAATTCCTAAATTAGTAGCGGTATAGAACTGTGAAAATTCACAATAGAGCTAACGTTGTGTATAAAAGCTATTATAAACACAAAATTATAATAAGCTTATAAACTATATAGTTACTTTATAAACTATGTAATGACTTTATCAAAAAAATTAATTAAATGGAGAAAATAATGAAATTGAAGAAAACTAGTTTACTGTTATTACTAGCTGCTGGGTTAATGGCCTGTTCTAGCGTAAAAGTAAGTACTGATCATGATAAAAACACTGACTTTTCAAGTTTCAAAAGTTATCAGTGGATCAATGCAAAAACAGTCACGAATAAGGATGAGATACAAGTGAGTGACATTATGGATATGAGAATTCGTAATACCATTAATAAGCAGCTTACAGTGCAAGGCTATCAACAATCTGAAGGTGTGGCAGATTTACAGCTTAACTACAGTGTTTTAACTCGCGATGAAACAGATATTCAGAGCTATCAAACCTATGGTGGATATTCATCTCGTTGGGGATGGGGGGCAGGGTATGGCTATAGAGGAATGAGTGGGCACAGCAGTACTGTGATTAAAACTTATAAACAAGGGACTTTGGTAATTGATTTTGTTGATCCAAAAACCAATAAATTGGTTTGGCGTGGCTTAGGTAGCGATAGAATACCTTCGACAAGAACAACAGAAAATATGGATAAATTAGTAAGTGAGGTGGTGAAGGGTATTTTAAAGAAATTTCCACCTAAGCAAAAACAAGACTAATTGTTGCTAATCTAGCCTCTAAAGCCAGTTTTACTGTCTTTAGAGGCGGTTATTTAAGAAGGGCTTTCTACTTCAGGCAAATCATCCTCAGAGCCTAATAATATTGCAATCCAATGCGTGTCAGGGTTCTGTTCTAAAATAATTTTAATGATCATGGTAAAAGGGACGGAAAGTAACATGCCCACCGTACCAAAAACCCAGCCCCAAAAAGTTAAAGATAAAAATACCACGAGGGTTGATAGGCCTAAGCCTTTACCCATAATTCTTGGTTCCCAAATATTGCCAACGACCATATTCACTAAAAAATAGCCTAGAGCAACCAATAAAGTGCTATCAAGACCTAGTTGAACAAGGCTTAATAACATCGTTGGAATTGCCGCAATAATGGAACCAATGGTAGGCACAAAATTCAGCATAAAGGCAATCACGCCCCATAGCACAGGGAAATCAACCCCTAGTATTGATAGCCATAAGCTAATGAATAAACCAGTGACTAAACTAGTAATGGTTTTTATACCCAGGTATTGGTTAATGCTTTTAGTGATTGAAACGGAATGATGATTGATACTAGCGTTACCAAAAGCAGCTTGTATTTTTTTAGGTAAGGCATAGCCTTCAAATAATAGAAAAATGACCGTTAATTGAATTAAAAATATATCTGCAAAAGTATTACCTAATCCGGAAATTAAGCTACCCACAAATTTCATGACTTTACTGGCACTAAATTCTTTAATGGTTTCAACATTAATATACTGTTTAACCCCGCGATCTTCTAACCAGTGCAGTAAAAGACTTGTTTGGCCACTTAAGTTATTTTGATAATGGGGGAGTTGCAGGGAGAATTGTTTAATAGAGCCAGCAAGATAAATGCCTAGCGTGCCAATAATAATGAATAAAGCGCTGATAATCAGGGTGATGGCTAAGCTGGAAGATAGACCTTTTTTGTTTAACCATGAAAGAGCCGGTAAGCAAATAACCGCGATGAAAACAGATAAAAATAGAGGGTTTAAAATAGGCGAAGCGGCTTTCATTCCTGCAATGATAATGCACATTGCCGCAAGGCTAATTAAGAGTGGGTATTTTTGAATAGGCATAGCGGTAAGTTAGTTAAACGAGGTGGAGGAGCTAATTAAGTTGATGGCAGAGTTTTATGAGGAACCAACGCCTTATATCAATCTCAAAATATAAACACTTAAATCCCGTCACAGGATATATTTTAATATATCTATCAGGTTTTCCGTAGGATGGGTAGAGCGTCTTTTTGCGAAACCCATCGTTTTACGTAGAGTTGATGGGTTTCACTGCGCACCTAAAAAGACAGGCGCTACGTTCTACCCATCCTACGGGTAAAGTGAAATAAATGCGATATCACAAATTTTTATAACAGTAAGTATTTATTGGGACTGGTATTAGCTTATCGCGAGTTTAATTACTTGCTTAATTTACTGTTGAATATTTTAGTAATCGCATAATCTAAACGTGCTTTAGTTATTTCTGTCGTGGCTTTTTTAACGACATCTGCTGTTGCTACACCGACCCAAACGACATAATCTGTTTTTACATCAAGTGCGATAATAATGAGTGCGGCTTTTGGTGTGTCTGTCGGAATTTCAACATCTGAATCAGGTGCTGTTTTAAGGTTTTTTGCTTCCATATCCACGCCGGTAAAAAAGCTCATAGCAATATCAGCATTTTCATCTTGAACTTTAGTCAAGTTTTTCTTTTTTAATTCACGGTCAATTAATGACTCAATGGTACCTGAAATATCTAGGTCAGTAGCTTGCCATTTTTGTTCAGGATCATTTAAAACAGAAGCTGAACCAGCCCAAGCATAGGTTTTGTAATTTTTTAATTGAGCGCCGGGCGCTTTAGTAGATTGAACTTGGATATCTTTAGTTGGCGTTGTATTGCAAGCAGTTAAAAAAAGAGCAGTGATTAATAAAGTGAAAGGTAAGATTTTTTTCATAAGAATTATTTAGTTATTGTTATTAAAACGATCACTTTAACTGAAAAAAAATTTAAATTCCACAGAGCATTCTTGTTAGTTACTTTATCTTGTAGAATAGAAAAATAACTCTAATTAACTTCTTATTTGAGCGGTATAACAATATGAACTTTTTCAAAAATAACTATTGCTACTATTTGATGATTAGTTTTTTAACTATTCTAACGAGCTGCTCAGATGGAAAGAATACTTATGTTGTACCACCTCCTGTCAAAGTAACGGTTAGCTTGCCTGTTCAAAAAAGTGTTATTGAATATCTTGAATTTACAGGCACAACAAAATCGGTTGGCTTTGCTGAAGTGAAAGCGCAGGCGAGTGGCATCTTAAAAAGTATGCGTTTTGAACCTGGCTTACAGGTAAAGCAGGGTGATTTATTATTTGTGATTGATCCCGAGCCTTACCAAGCAGAATTGGCTGCAGCACAAGCGGAATTAATTAGTGCGCAAGCCGAATTAGCACGGACACAAGCTGAATTAAAGCGGGCGAATAGTTTAATCAAAAAGAACTTTATTTCTCAAACGGATTATTTACGTCGTAAAACAGAACGAGATGTTGCTCAAGCTCAGATTGGTTTAAAAAATGCAAGAGTTCAGAGTGCAAAAATTCAATTAAGTTACACGCAAGTTAAAGCCCCCATTAGTGGGCGAGTCAGTCGTAATCATGTGGATGTCGGTAATTTAGTGGGTGAAGGTGAGGCAACTTTGTTGACCACAATTACCCAATATAAACCGATGTATGCCTATTTTCATCTTAATGAGCGTGATTTATTGCGTGTTATGAATATACGCGCTGAAAAAGCACAGAAAATAGGGCATGATCTAGAAAAACAGTCAGACCAAGCCTTGGATATACCTCTTTTTTTAGGTCTAGTAGATGAACAAGCTTATCCTCACAAAGGCGAGTTAGATTTTGGTGAGTCAGCACTTAACCCAAGTACGGGGACTATTGAGCTCCGCGGAATATTCGCCAATGCAGAAAAACCAACACGCTTAATTCCTGGGCTATTTACTCGTTTACGCCTCCCAGTAGGTAAAACAGATAACGCGCTATTAATTGATGAGCGTGCGATTTCTGCAGACCAAAGCGGGCGATTTGTTTTAGTTGTGGATGCAGAAAATAAAGTTGAAAAGCGTTCTGTTGTATTGGGGCAGCGTATTGAAGGACAAGTCGTTATTAAAAAAGGCATCAAAGCCACGGATAAAGTGATTATTAAAGGGCTACAAAAAGCCAGGCCCGGAAGTATTGTTAATCCGCAGAACGCAGCAATAACAGCAGGATAATTTTATGTTTTCTAAATTTTTTATAGAACGGCCCATTTTCGCTAGCGTTATTTCTATCGTCTTATTAATTGCAGGTATTGTTTCTGTTTTAACTTTACCGAGTGCGCAATACCCTGAAATTACCCCACCTACCGTTGAGGTTAAAGCGACTTACCCGGGCGCGAATGCACAGGTTATTGCTGAAACAGTCGCGGCACCGATTGAACAGCAGGTTAACGGTGTGGAAAACATGCTGTATATGTCATCCACCAGTGCGGGTGATGGCTCGTACAATTTAACAGTGACTTTCGAGGTTGGTACTGATTTAGATATTGCTCAGGTGATGGTGCAAAACCGTGTTGCTTTAGCTGCACCTAATTTACCCGAAGAAGTGAATCGCCAAGGCGTTAGTACCAAAAAGAAATCTGCTAATATTATCTTATTTATTGCCCTGACTTCACCAGATAGCACCTTTGATGAGCTATATTTAAGTAATTATGCGACTTTAAATATTCGTGACCAATTAGCCCGGATTAAAGGGGTAGGGGATGTCATGATTTTCCCGCCTAGTGATTACAGTATGCGGGTTTGGCTTAATCCTCATCAAATGAAATCGCGGGGCATTACCACTCAAGATATTTTAAATGAGATGCGTGAGCAAAACGTACAAGTTGCAGCGGGTCAAATTGGTCAGCCTCCTGTCCCAGCCGGTATAAACTTCCAGTACACCATTAATGTCTTAGGGCGCTTAACAGATATTGCTCAATTTGAAGATATTATTATCAAAACAGATGGAAAGGGTGCCATTACTCGTTTAAAAGATGTTGCTCGCATTGGTTTAGGCGGTAAAACCTACGATATTAGTGCCAATGTAAATGGTGCACCATCAGCTAGCATCAGTATTTATCAATTACCTGGAGCTAACGCCTTAGACGTTGCCGATCAAGTTCGTGCAAAAATGCAGGAATTAGAAAAAAACTTCCCTCAAGGCTTGGAATACAAAGTTCCTTATGACACGACACTTTTTGTTAGCGCTTCGATTAATGAAGTTTTTGTCACCTTGTATCAAGCGGGCGCATTAGTCTTTATTGTTTTATTTATTTTCTTGCAAGACTGGCGCGCGACCCTGATTCCAGCCGTTACTATTCCTGTTTCCCTGATTGCTACCTTTATTGTTATGGCGATGATGGGTTTTTCCTTGAATATGCTGACTTTATTTGGGTTGGTACTCGCCATCGGAGTGGTGGTCGATGACTCGATTGTTGTGGTCGAAGCGACCGCTGCGTATATCGAAAAAGGCATGAGCTCAAGAGACGCGGCCATTCAAGCCATGAGTGATGTATCTGGCCCTGTTGTTGCAACGACATTGGTGTTATTAGCGGTCTTTGTACCGACCGCTTTTTTACCTGGAATTACCGGAGAAATGTATCGTCAATTTTCTCTTACCATTGCAGTAGCAACGGTTTTCAGCTCGCTCAATGCTTTAACCTTAAGTCCTGCATTAGCGGCATTATTATTACGCCCTGCATCAAAAAACAAAAATGCTTTTTTTCGCGGCTTTGATCGTTTTTTTGAAGCCAGCTCTAATGGCTATGCCAATTTTCTAAAAATCGTCGTTCGCCGTGGATTTTTGATGATGTTATTAGCCTTAGGTATCGCGGTTGTCAGTGGCTGGCAGTTTGGCAAAATTCCTGCTTCCTTTTTACCTGTAGAAGATCAAGGTTATGTTATTACGGCGGTGCAATTACCCGATGCAGCTTCTAAGGAACGTACTGATGAAGTACTCAGGAAAATTGATGATATCTTAAAAGAAATACCGGGCTTAAAAGACTGGATATCATTAGGCGGGTTCTCCATGATTGATGGAACCAATGCCTCTAATGCTGCGACGATTTTCGTGGTTATGAAGCCATGGGAAGAGCGCACCGCTGAAAATGAAACTCAAGCAGCTATTCTGAAACATTTAAACCAAAAGCTAAGCCAGATTCAAGAAGCCATCGTATTTACCTTTGTCCCTCCTGCAATTCCAGGCTTAGGGGTTTCTGGTGGTTTTCAAATGCAGATTCAGGACAGAGGCAATATTGGTTTAGATGAGCTGCAGCGCATGGCTACTGAAATGATCGTAGACAGCCAAAGCCAATCAGGCTTAGCGAAACTTAATTCTACTTTTAGAGCGGGGGTGCCGCAATTATTTGCTGAAGTGGATCGTACCAAAGCAAAAACTTTAGAGGTTCCTTTAAATGAGGTGTTTAATACCTTACAGGCTTATTTAGGCTCGGCTTATGTTAATGATTTCAATCAATTTGGTCGCACTTGGCAGGTTAAAGTTCAGGCAGATGCTAAGTTTCGCTTAAAACCCGAAGACATACGGCAGCTCGAAGTACGAAATAAAAAAGGCGAAATGATTCCGCTAGGGACTTTAATTAGAGTGGATGAAACCTTAGGTCCGCAAACAATTTTACGTTACAACCTTTACCCTGCGGCTTCCATTACAGGTAGTGCTGCACCAGGATTTAGTTCCGGTGAAGCATTAAATCTAATGGAACAAATGGCGCAAGAAAAATTCCCTGACTCACTGGGTTTTGAGTGGACGGGCATGTCTTATCAAGAAAAGCAGGTCGGCTCTGAAGCCACTGTTATTTTTGCTTTGGCGATTGTTCTCGTGTTTTTAGTATTAGCTGCTCAATATGAAAGCTGGAGCTTACCGATGGCAGTATTGCTGGTTGTGCCTTTAGCCTTATTAGGTACGGTTGCCGCCTTAATGATGCGCGGATTTGATAATAATGTTTATACCCAGATTGGGATTGTATTGATTATTGGTTTGGCCAGTAAAAATGCGATTTTGATTGTTGAATTAGCTGCCGAGCAACGCGCTAAAGGCATCAGTATTTTTGATTCAGCTGTTGAAGCTTCTCGGTTACGTTTTCGTGCGATTTTAATGACCGCATTTTCCTCAATTTTAGGTTTTATGCCATTAATGATCGCGAGTGGAGCGGGTGCGGCAAGTCGTCAGGCGATTGGTACAGCAGTGGTCGGCGGTATGATTGCTGCAGTGACTATGTCGCTGATATTTACACCCGTGTTTTATGCGGTCATGCAAGGTTTTAGTGAGCGCTTTAGTAAGAAGGCGTAGCAGATAGATGGTTGGGCTGATGAAAGTCGTTAATTTCTGCCGCATAAAATAGATTCACTTTTTATGCCGATTTTCCGCTCCCAAACTTTGCTTCACTGGCAAACTCTCATTATCAGCAATCACTGGGGCGCAGGTCTTTAGCCTGCTCTTGTATAAATGCAGGCTAAAGACCTGCGCCCCAGCTTGTATTATGATGCTAAAACTCTTCTGCTTGGGAAGAAAAACACATCATTTAAATTTTACAAAAATAAGATAAAAAACTAGATTTTCATCACCCCAGCAGATGGCCGCCAAGTAAATGTTTGGGTTAAAGTGCACGCGCCTTTAAAAAGGCTTGCTCAGATAGGGAGCTCCATTGGGAAACTTGGCTTCTAAACTGGTTAAAAGACGTGTAAATTTTCATCGACATAGGGTCTTTGTTGGCTAACTCTAAGACCACTTCCTCTGATAGTTGTTTTAATGTTTTTAAAACATCATCTGGCAAAGGCATAAGTTTTACGCCATGTTTATTGACCAGCGTATCCAAGGCTTGGTTGTTACGCGCCGTATAGTTAGAAATCATATCCATATTAACGGCTTTACAAGCAGCCAGCACAATACTTTGTAAGTCTTTAGGTAACTCTTCAAAAGCGGGTTTGTTTATCATCGCTTCCATTGTGGAACCAGGCTCATGCCAACCGGGGTAATAATAATATTTAGCTGCCTTGTGTAAACCAAAAGCTAAATCATTATAGGGCCCCACCCATTCAGTTGCATCGATGGTGCCTGTTTGTAGCGCGGTGAATAATTCACCGCCAGCGATGGTAAGAGGTGTTCCACCGGCTCTGCGTAAAACTTCGCCGCCTAAGCCTGGGATGCGCATTTTTAAGCCTTTTAAATCATCAACTGATTTAATTTCTTTATTAAACCAACCGGCCATTTGTACGCCGGAATTACCCGCAGCGGCAGGGATTAAATTAAAAGGAGCATAGAGTTCGCGCCATAATTCCATACCTCCGCCATAGTATAACCAAGCATTCATTTCTTGAGCGGTTAAACCAAACGGTACGGCAGAGAAAAATTGCGTTGCTGCCGCTTTCCCTTTCCAATAATAAGCGCCAGAATGCCCCATTTGAGCTGTGCCTTTAGAAACGGCATCAAACACTTCAAAAGCAGGAACTAGCTCCCCCGCACCATAAACTTTGACTTTGATGCGGCCATCACTCATTTCATTAATCATTTTAGCGAGCAAATTAGCACCGGTACCCAAACCGGGAAAGTTCTTAGGCCAAGCCGTGACCATTTTCCATTTATATTTTGTTTTAGCATGCACTAAACTTGGGGTTAGTAGCGTACTTCCTGCAATAACAGCACCTGCACCTGCTTTATTTATAAAATCGCGTCTTTTCATTGTTTATCCAATTATTCATAATAATTTTTCAATTATTTTACCTGAAATTAGCTATAAACCTATTTTGCATAGTTTTTATTTTAATGTGGTGGGGGGCTTGTTTTCGCTTGCTTGTACATAAGGACAATATTAAAATGGGGTTGCTCGTATATGATAAAGATTAATTGAAAAAGGAGGTTTGATTATGTTAAAAATTCTATTGTGTACCAGTTTGTTGATACTATTTTTTACACAGGTACCGAGCGTTATGGCAGTTACATCTGATTTGGTAGCTTATGCCGATAGTAGCCCTAGCGCAATATGGTTATTTGGTAGTGTTATTTTGGGTTTTTTTGCTGCCAATAAAAAAACGGATAGCTGAGACTGTTCTACTGAAATTTAAATACAAAAAAGGCCGCATTATGCGGCCTTTTTCGTTATACAGACTTGTTAACTGTTTATTTCAATAAACCTTGTAATAAGTCATTTAAGTTATGTACAAAATCAGCAGGGTCATCTAACTGCCCACCTTCACTTAAAATGGCTTGGTCGAATAAAATACCTGTTAAAGCGGCAAAACGATCATCATCTTGCTCGTCTTTTAGTTTAGCGACTAAAGCGTGCTCAGCGTTTATTTCAAACACTGGCTTGTTGCCGCCCATGCCCATCATGCTTAAATCTTGACCCGCTTCTTTCATGATGCGTTCCATGTTTAAGCTCATCGCATCTTGCTCAGACACTAAACAAGAAGGGGAGGCAGTTAAACGGTGACTAATACGCACCTCACTAACTTTGTCGCCTAGTACTTCTTTCACTTGAGTTAATACTGATTCGAAATCTTTAGAAGTCTCTTCTTGTTCTTTTTTATCTTCTTCAGTATCAAATTTATCTAAATCTAATTGACCTTTAGCAACCGATTGTAAAACTTTGCCATCAAAATCATTTAGGTGTGAAACTAACCACTCATCAACACGATCAGATAATAATAGAACTTCAATGCCTTTTTTACGGAAGATTTCTAAATGCGGGCTATTTTTAGCCGCAGTAAAATTATCCGCAGTCACGTAGTAGATTTTATCTTGGTCTTCTTTCATGCGACCAATGTAATCTTCTAAAGAAACTTCTTGTGCATCTGTATTTGCTTCTGTTGAAGCAAAACGCATTAATTTAGCAATACGCTCTTTGTTTTTAGTATCTTCAATCGGGCCTTCTTTGATGACATTACCAAACTCTTTCCAGAATGTAGCATATTTCTCTTTGTCATTTTTAGCCATGCTTTCTAGCAAGCCGAGTACTTTTTTAACCGCGCCTGCTTTGATAACGTTAATTTTTTTGCTTTGTTGCAAAATTTCACGTGATACGTTCAAAGGCAGCGAGTCAGTATCAATCACACCACGGATAAAACGTAAGTAGCGAGGCATTAATTCATCAGCATCATCCATAATAAAGACTTTACGCACGTATAATTTAATACCGTGTTTTGCGTCTTTATCCCACATATCAAAAGGAGCACGAGCAGGAACATACAATAACATTGTGTATTCGTTGGTGCCTTCTACTTTGCTATGAATATGTGTTAATGGATCTTGGAAATCATGTGCTACATGTTTGTAGAACTCGCTGTAGTCTTCATCAGATAAACCTTCTTTAGATTTAGTCCATAAAGCAGAAGCACTGTTAACTGTTTCATCTTCGATTTTAGCAGGCGCTGTTTCATTGCCTTCTTCATCTTTTTCAGCAGGCACTTCTTTATCCATAACAATAGGTAAAGAAATATGGTCTGAGAATTTTTTAACAATTGAACGTAGACGGAAATCATCTAAGAATTCAGTTTCAGCGTCTTTTAGGTGCAAGATAACATCGGTTCCGCGACCAACTTTCTCAACAGTTTCTAATGTGTAGTCGCCTTCGCCCGCTGACTCCCACATAACCGCTTCTTCGCTACCTGCTTTGCGAGTAACAAGCGTTACTTTATCAGCAACAATAAAACTTGCGTAAAAACCCACACCAAATTGACCGATTAGCTCGCTATCTTTTGCTTCATCACCGGTTAGTTTTTCAAAAAACTGTTTAGTGCCTGATTTAGCAATCGTTCCAATATGCTCTTGAACTTCATCACGAGTCATACCAATACCATTATCGCTAATAGTAATAGTTTTAGCGTCTTTATCAAAAGCAATGCGAATACTTAAATCACTATTACCCTCATAAAGGCCGTCATTCGATAAAGCTTCAAAACGTAATTTATCAGATGCATCAGATGCGTTAGAAATTAATTCACGTAAGAAAATTTCTTTATTACTATATAAAGAATGAATCATTAAATGTAATAAATGTTTAACTTCCGTTTGAAAGCCTAAGGTTTCTTTTTTTGCTTCTACAGTCATGAGCTAGGGGTTCCTAAAATAAAAATAATTACTTCCGATAAGATTAGGACAAATATTTGTTTTTCAAGAGAGGCCAGAAAAATTAATTTATTAGGCACTGATTGTTATGGCTAGGGAGTAAAGACAGGGAATTACAGTAGGGTACGCATTGCGTGCCTTTCGGATGATAAGGGTTGCAATGCATCATACTTTACCCGTATTTTGGTACGCTGGCTTTAGCCTGCTTTCTATCTAAAAAAGCAGGCAAAGAGTCTGTGAAAGTATTCAATAATAACCTTAAAAAACAGGTTTCGTAGGTTGTGGCTGAGCTTGCGAAGCCACAACAATCAATGGCTTATCTAGCGTCAGTTGTTGGGCTTCATGCTTCAGCCCAACCTACGCATAATACTTTCACAGTCTCTAAAGTCAGCGTACCAAAAGCTAAGAGCTTAACTAACTGCTTTACCTGCAAGAATACAAACAATTTGCAAAAGGCTATCCCAGCTATTACCGAGTTCTTCGCCTTTAATTTGTCTATCTGTTTTAGCGGCAAGTAAGAGTGCTTGCATTAAATTGTCGCGTTTTAATTTGCCAAGTGCAAAGTCAATCAGTTTTTGGCGGTTACCCCAAACTTGATAGCGCATAAAGACACTGTTTTTTGCTTGTCCGTCTGCGAGTTGTTGTTGAATATGGATTAAATTTCGTGTTTCTCTTGTTAAAGCCCAGAGTACGACTGGGGCTGCAATCGCTTCATGCTTTAAGGCGGTCAATATTTTTTCTGCGCGATCTAGCTTGCCAGATAAGGCGGCATCAACTAAGTTGAAAACATCGTAGCGAGATGAATCGGCAACGGCATTTTCAATTTGCGCACTGCTTAGTTGGCAAGCACCATATAAGACAAAGAGTTTTTCGACCTCTTGAGCCGCAGCCAATAAATTGCCTTCTACCCGAGATGCAATTAGCTGTATGTCAGTTCTATCCGCGGTAAGCCCTTTACTTTGTAAACGCTGCTGTAGCCATTGAATTAAATCATTGCCCGCTAAGGGCCAGATTTGCATGGCAACACCTGATTTTTCTAGCGTTGTTGCCCACTTAGAGTTTTTAGCAGATTTATCTAACTTACCAGAACTGATTAGCAATAGCGTATCTTCGGGTAAGCGTTGGCAGTAAGCGGTTAGCGCCTTACTGCCTTCCATACCAGGCTTGCCTGATGGAATACGCAAATCAATGATTTTTTTATCGGAAAAAATTGAAAATGAATCAGCAGATTGTAAAAGTTCAGCCCATTTAAAAGACTTATCAACAGTGAGCACTTCTCGGTTTTCATAGCCTGCTTGTTTGGCAGCCAACCTAATTGCATCGGCTGCTTCACCCAGTTGTAACGGCTCGTCACCACTTAAAAAATAAACGGGAGCCAGTTGTTTGTTAAGTGCGCTGGCTAATTGTTCTGCTTTTAACCACATATTATTTTATTAACACCGCTCTAGTTTTACTGGTGATAGCATAAACCGCTTGGCTGTATAACTCTTTGCGTAATAAGGCTTCTTCGCTATCTTTTGCTAATAGCGTGGCACCACTTTGGTCATTAAAATAAGATTTGTTTAATCTTACTTTTTGATTAGCACTGAGTATTTTTCCTTGGCCGTCTAAAATATTAAAGTCTAAGCGATAAACAAGCGCGAATTCATTGGAATAACCCGATGTATCAGTAGAAATAGTGCGGCGAATAAGGTTTTCTTTTAATATTTTTATCACCACCTCTGCTTCAGTCGATGATTTAGTGAGTTTATCTCCATATATTTTGTTAAACGCTGATTTAAGAGCAGGTGAAGCATTAGAGATGAAAATATTATTTAAGGCTTCCGGCAATTCAACACTGCCACGCAAGTGATAGCCACAAGCGGTGGTTAAAAAAAGCATAATGAAAAGCACTGGGCTTTTCATTAGCTTAGATGGCACTGCTAAGTTAAACAACGATACTGACCAATTTTTTAGGCACAACGATCAATTTTTTAATCGCTTTACCATCAATAAATCGAATAACATTTTCTTCTGCTAAAGCAAGGGTTTCAATCTCCTCTTTGCTAGCATCAAGAGCAACGAATATTTTGCCGCGTAATTTGCCATTAACTTGCACAATCATTTGTATTTCATCTTGAACTAAAGCGCTTTGATCGACTTCTGGCCAAGTGCGATTAATATCTTTGCTAGAACCTAACTCCACCCAAAGTTGCTGACAAATATGCGGCACAATAGGAGCAAGCATCAGCACAATGGCTTCCAGCGTTTCATGGCGTAGCGCATTTGCATTATCACCTTCATCGGTAAATTTAGTGTAATGGTTCAGCAGCTCCATATTAGTCGCAATGGCAGTATTAAAATGATGACGACGACCAATATCATCACTCGCTTTTTCAATGGCTTGATGTAAGTGGCGACGTAACTCTTTTTCTGCCTTACTTAAGGTATTTTTATCTAAAGGTTTTAAGTTAGGCTGACTATCAATATGTAAGTGAACTTGGCGCCAGAGACGTTTTAAAAATCGGAAAGCGCCATCAACACCGCTATCAGACCATTCTAATGATTGCTCAGGCGGTGCAGCAAACATAATAAATAAGCGCACGGTATCTGCACCATATTTTGCAATAAGTCCTTGTGGGTCAACTGTATTGCCTTTAGATTTAGACATCTTTGTGCCATCCATTAACACCATGCCTTGGGTTAATAGGTTTTTAAACGGCTCGTCGCAAACTAGCAAACCTTCATCACGCATCAATTTGGTAAAGAATCGCGCATACAGTAGATGTAAAATAGCATGCTCAATACCGCCAATATATTGGTCAACAGGTAGCCAATATTTAGCGCTTTCATCGAGCATGGAGTCTGCTTTATTACTTGCAAAACGGGCGAAATACCAAGACGATTCCATAAAGGTATCAAAGGTATCGGTTTCACGCTTTGCTGCTTTGCCACACTGTGGGCAGTCAACATGCAAAAATGCTTCATGCGTTGTTAATGGTGAATTTGCGCCATCCAAGACAACATCTTTAGGTAGTTCAACAGGAAGCTGATCTTCAGGAACAGGAACAGTGCCACAATCATCACAGTAGATAATTGGAATCGGTGCGCCCCAATAACGTTGCCTAGAAACGCCCCAGTCATGTAAGCGAAAGTTAGTTTTACGTTGACCTTTTTGTGCTTTTTCTAAGTTTTCAGCAATCGCATTAACTGCCTCCGCTGAATTGAGGCCATCAAACTCTGACGAATTTTTTAAAATACCTTTGGCGGTAAACGCTTCTTTTTCAATGCTATCGTCTTCACCATTAGCAGAAAAAATAACCTGTTTAATGGCGATATGGTATTTTTTAGCAAATTCATAGTCGCGTTGGTCATGCGCAGGGACAGACATAACAGCGCCTGTTCCATAGCCCATTAAGACAAAGTTAGCAATCCAAACGGGGACTAATTCACCCGTAATCGGGTGCGCTGCTTTGAAGCCTGAATCGATGCCTTTTTTCTCCATGGTCTCCAAAGCTTCTTCAGAGGTTTCCATTTTTTTGCATTCATCTAAAAAGGCAGTAATGTCTGAATTAGCTTGTGCTGCTTCGATAGCGAGAGGGTGTTCAGCGGCAACGGCTAAATAAGTCACACCCATTAAAGTATCGGGACGTGTGGTATAAATTTCTACCGGAGTTTTGCCTTCAATCGCAAAGCTCATTTCTAAGCCTTCTGATTTACCTATCCAATTCGCTTGCATGGTACGAACTTGCTCAGGCCAGCCGCCCATCTTATCTAATGATGTTAATAGCTCATCAGCATAAGCGGTAATGCGCAAAAACCATTGTGAAATAGCTTTTTTCTCAACCGTCGTATCGCAACGCCAGCAGCAGCCGTCAATTACTTGCTCGTTAGCTAAAACCGTTTTATCGTGAGGACACCAGTTAACAGCAGAGGTTTTTTTATAAATAAGGTCTTTTTCCAGCAACTTTAAAAAGAACCATTGCTCCCATTTATAATAACTTGGGTCGCAAGTCGCTAGTTCTTTATCCCAATCATAACCAAAACCCAGTTGTTTTAGTTGATCACGCATGTAGTCGATGTTTTCATAAGTCCAGTCCGCAGGATGGACATTATGTTTCATCGCGGCATTTTCTGCGGGTAGGCCAAAAGCATCCCAACCCATAGGCTGCATGACATTTTTACCCTGCATACGCTGGTAACGACTAATGACATCGCCTATCGTGTAATTTCGAACATGCCCCATATGCAAGCGGCCACTAGGATAAGGGAACATAGAGAGGCAGTAATATTTCTCTTGGCTTTCGTCGCTAGAGGATTTAAAGATGCCTGATTGTTCCCACTCGGCCTGTACTTCGCGCTCAATTTCTAGTGGTGAGTAATTTTCTTGCATTGTTGCTCGTCTTGTTACATTCAAAAGCGTTAGAATACCTTACAGAGCAACAAATCTAAAGCCCATTTTTTAGGAGATATTTTGATGAGTGATAACAAATTAATAAAAGCGTATAACGATTTTATGGAATACACCTATGAAGCAATGGATGATACGGTGCATTCAATTGCTGATAGCTTAGAGCAAGGCAAAGAAAAATTAAGTGAAATTGGTGGCTTATCACAAGAAGAAATCAGCCATATTGCCGATGCTGTTTCACGAGATATACATCATGCTGCGCATTCATTGGACGATAATAGTAATGATTCTTTAGCGGAATGGTTAAAGTTTGATATTGAATTACTAGAAAATTTTGCTCTCGATTCTTTTTTAAGTGTTGCCGATAAAACACGCTTAGAGCTAGATAAGATTGCACAAAATGCAGAGCAATACAGCCATACTTATCAATCAGGCGATGTCACTGGGCCAGGATCATTGCGCTGTGAAAAATGTGGCAAAATCATTGCTTTTAAAGAAGCAGGGATTGTCCCTGAGTGCCCAGAATGTGGTGCAACGTCTTTTGTACGAATTTAATCAGCTATAACTACCTATTTAATAAATGGGTACAATAGCTTAAATAGTTGTTTTGTAGTTTTTCATTATCCAGACCTGCGTACCAGTGTTTGTTGATAATAAGAAGTTAGGTTGTTTTTATAGTTTTATGAATTTATGCCTATAATGGCATTTTACTAGCAGGGACTAACGAGGAATACCATGCGCAGAGTTGTCTTTAATCAAAAAGGTGGGGTAGGTAAATCTACTATTACATGTAATTTAGCGGCCATCAGTGCGATGGAAGGCAAACGAACCTTAGTCGTTGACTTAGATATTCAAGCTAATTCGACTCAGTATTTATTGGGCGAGAAAGAAAAGGATGCCAATAAAACCATCGCAAGCTTTTTTAAAGGTTGCTTAAGCTTAGGTATCTTTGGTGCGCAAGGCGCTAGTATGGATGAGTTAATTCATGAAACTCCGTTTCCTAATTTGTTTGTACTACCTGCACACCCCGAATTAGAACAGCTACAAGGGCGATTAGAGTCACGCTATAAAATCTTCAAATTAAAAGAAGAGCTAGATAAGCTAGAAGACTTCGATGAAATTTATATCGATACGCCGCCAGTGCTTAATTTTTATAGCCAATCTGCTTTAATTGCGGCCAATAAATGTTTAATCCCTTTTGATTGCGATACCTTTGCACGTGAAGCTTTATATAGCTTGATGCACGCATTAGAAGAAGTGAAAGCAGACCATAACTCCGACTTAGAAGTAGAAGGCATCATTGTTAACCAATTCCAAGCACAGGCTAAGTTACCTAAACAAATCGTTGATGAGTTGATAGCTGAGGGGTTGCCTGTACTCGAAGCTAAAATTTCATCGTCGGTTAAAGTGCGTGAATCACATAGTGAGGCAAAGCCTTTAGTGCATTATGCGCCTAATCATAAATTGACTAATGAATTTAGAGAGTTACATATAGAGATACATGGTTAAGTTGATTGTTTGAAATCGCTCCACGGTGTTTTTGGGGCGGTTTATTGGTACTTTTAAAGGCGATTTAATTTCATTAAGCGTTTATAAAATGATTAGTAAGTAGCCTGTATGAAGCTTGCGGAATACAGGCATTCGCTGCAGTTGCTTACCCCGTATTCCGTACCTCCATACGGGCTACGGTTTTGTGTTGCTAATCCAAAAAGTTGAAATAATCCTGCATCAGGACTTATCAGCTCTTAATCCCAATGCCTTTATGCAATAACCATAAGCAAAAAGAAAATAGCAGTACGATAAAGCCAGATGTAACGCTGACAGCGAGACAAACATTGATATCAGACAGGCCAATTAAGCTATAACGAAAAGCATTAATCATATATAAAATAGGATTACCTAAAGCAATGTTTTGCCATAGTTCTGGCAGCATAGAAACCGAATAAAACACCCCACCTAAATAGCTAAGCGGCGTTAAAACAAAGTTAGGAATAATCGAAATATCATCAAAGCTATCAGCAAAAATAGCATTGATAAAACCTGCTAATGAGAATAGTAGGGACGTTAGAATGACAACGCCAACACTGAGGTAAGGGTTAACCACGGTTAGTGTGGTGAAGAACATTGAAATACCTGTCACCACAAGGCCAACTAATACGCCACGCGTCACACCTCCACCTATATAACCTGTCAAAATAATCCAATTAGGGACAGGTGAAACGAGTAATTCTTCTATATGGCGCTGAAATTTAGTTGAGTAAAAAGAAGAAACGACATTGGAATAAGAGTGGCTAATAACCGACATCAGAATAATGCCAGGCACAATATAGTCGATATAGCTGACACCATTAATCGGGCCGATACGCTCACCCATTAATTGTCCAAAAATTAAAAAGTATAAAGAAGTGGTGATCGCAGGAGGCAATAAAGTTTGCGGCCAAATACGTGTGAAGCGGCGAATTTCTTTAAATAAAATAGTACGAAAGGCAATAGAATTATTCATAACTATAGAATGCTTTCACCTTTGGCTAATTTTGGCAGATTGCCTTCTAAGCCCATTGCGCCGCGCATCACTTTATTTTTAAGCGGTGTGATGCGTTCAGCTAAGCCTAAACCTAAATTTCTTAAAAATTTCAGGGGCAGGCTTTTATTGCTAAAAGTCCGATAAAACACATCCATAACCGTCATCATTTTTAGATTTTCATTACGGCGTAAGCGTTCGTAACGTTTTAATACAGTGAGGTCAGCAATATTTTTACCAGCTCTATCTGCGTCTAATAAAACTTCAGCTAAACAAGCGGCATCTAATAATCCAATATTAACGCCTTGTCCTGCCAGTGGGTTAATCATATGTGCTGCATCGCCGACTAGCGCAATACCTTGTTTAACATAAGATTGTGCATGTTGGCGCTTTAATGGAAAGCTAGCAAGCCCTAATATTGTGGTGATTTTACCGAGGCAATCAGGAAAGGTTTCAGTCATTTCGGAGAGCAGCGATTCGTAAGGCAGTGCTTTCAATCGTTTAATTGATTCGGGCGTGTTGTACCAAACAATTGAGCCATTTTTTCCACTTAAAGGTAAAAATGCTTGTGGTCCAGTAGAGACAAAACGCTGCCAAGTAATATCTTGCTGCTCATAATCTGTTGCTACATTGATGACCATTGCATGTTGCTGATAATCCCAACTGGTGACACCAATATGAGCAGCTTGTCTTAAGCGAGATTGCCCTCCATCGGCACCGACTGTAATTTTTGCTGATAAGTTTGTGCCATCCTCAAGTTCTACTGTGGTATTGCCTTCTTGATATTGTAAATTTTTAATACGGCTAGGACATAATAAAGTCACATTGCTGAAATCTTTAACGCGCTCTAATAAGGCTAATTGGGTGACGCGATTTTCGACGATATAACCCAACGCATCATAATCAATGGTCGAACTATTAAATTCCGTATCGCCAGCCGTTTCCCAAACACGCATACGCTTAAAAGGACAGCTACGCATATCTAAAATAGCCTCCCATACACCTAAGGTTTGCAGTATTTGTTGCGAGGCAATACTCAAAGCAGAAACACGCATATCATGTGCTTGCTCGGGGGAAAATGCATCGGGTGTGGTTTGTTCAATCAATGCAACGCTTAGAGGACTATTACCGAGAGCACAAGCGACCGTTGCACCGACCATGCCACCGCCTATAATTAAGACATCATACTGTTGTGTCATTATTTTTCCTCATTAGCTTAGCTATTTTTAACGACTGAATACACTGGATAGTTTTAAATAGGGGAGTGCTTATTAATTTTTTCTTGATTTAAAAAGCTCTCTACTGCTTCTACTACCCATGAGTTTATGCTTGTTTTTGTTAATGCAGCCGATTCAGCAATATTGCTATGTAGCTCTGGCGTTAAACGCAAACTAAACTTACCTGAGAAAGGTTTGTCGGGGCATTTTTTTCCTGTTCACACATTTCAAGATAATCAT
>DAOUSK010000001.1 GCA_030627265.1 Methylococcaceae bacterium | reverse complement strand
TCTTGATTTTGTTCGCTCACGAGTATTCTCTTATGGATCGATTTAAATTATAGTTAGCAGTATTGTACAAGACATAATTAAGGATATGAAATTGCTTAGTCGGATTTTGATGATTTGCCTGCTTTTTATTATGCAGCCTGTCAGCGCAGTGGAAGTAAAGGGCTTGTTTGAGGCGGAGGTTATTACGCAAAGTTTATCGATAAAAGATAAAAATAAAGCCTTAAGAGAAGCGTTAACGATTGTCATTAATCGAGTTGCAACGGGTGATGATTTATTGGGAAATTCGGTCATTAAAGCGATGCTTAATAAAGCAGATTTTTATGTGGAGCAAGTTCAGTATGCTTTAGAGCCTGAAAATCGAAATGAAAAAACCGCACGAACCATGCGCGTTTTATTTAATGAAGATGCAGTGATGGCGGTTATTCGTAATAGCAATCTTGCTGTTTGGAATGAGGTGCGTGATGAGGTTTTGGTTTGGTTGGTGGTTGAAAAATTTGCTTCTAAAGCACTGTTAAATAGCAAAGAAGACTTTGAGGTTTATAGTAGTTTACAGGCAGCCGCTAGGAAAAAAGGTGTGCCACTGATGTTGCCTTTGATGGATTTAGAAGATAAGCGTGAGTTAATGGTTAATGATATATTAAGCGCCTATTCAGACAAAGTGCTTAATGCATCGCGTCGCTATGGTGTTTCTGCTATTTTGTCGGGTTCCATTATCCATAAACGTAGCTGTTGGTATTCGGAGTGGACCTTACATTTTGATGGCAAAGTAAAACAATGGTCTTTGCCTTGTGAGCAATTAGAGCAAACATTGTCGGCTGCGATGCAGGGTGTTTATGAACAGCTTTCTGCCTTTCATGCCGTCAAATCTGGAGAAAAAGGGCAGGGTAGTGTGGTTTTGAATATTACCGGCATCAAAGGAATGACGGCAGAAAGCATGATTAAATCGTACTTGAAAAAAATACCTCAAGTGCAGTCAGTGAAATGGTTGAAAGTGGAAAAGGGCTGGCATGTTTTTAAGTTAAGTTTTTCTGGAACAAAAAATAATTTAGAAAAAGCGATTGATTTACAGCGAATCTTACGGAAGCAGTCATCAACTGAGAATAGTTTTAATTACCAGTTAGTTTCACAATAATTTTAAAAAGATATAGATAAAAACACATGCAATTTGATTTATTAAGTACAGATGGGCAGGCAAGACGCGGGCAATTAAAATTTGATAGAGGCGTTATTCAAACGCCGATTTTTATGCCTGTGGGGACGTATGGTTCGGTGAAATCCGTTACGCCACATGAATTAACAGAGATTGGTGCGCAAGTCGTTTTAGGTAATACTTTTCATTTGATGTTGCGCCCTGGCATGGAAGTGATTAAAGCGCACGGTGATTTGCATGATTTTATGCAATGGCAAGGGCCAATATTAACGGACTCAGGTGGCTTTCAAGTCTTTAGTTTAGGTGAGCTACGAAAAATTACTGAGAAAGGTGTTACCTTTAAATCACCTATCGATGGCAGTAAGATTTTTATGGGGCCAGAAGAATCAATGCAAGTGCAGCGTGATTTAGGCTCTGATATTGTGATGATTTTTGATGAATGCACGCCATACCCCGCAACCGTGCAAGAAGCCGCTGACTCAATGCGCTTATCTTTGCGCTGGGCTAAACGTAGTAAAGAGGCGCATGGCGATAACCCTTCTGCTTTATTTGGTATTGTGCAGGGCGGAATGTATGGGCATCTTAGAAAGGAATCGATAGATGGCTTGGTTGATATTGGCTTTGATGGCTATGCTATTGGTGGTTTGTCTGTAGGTGAGCCGAAAGATGAAATGATGTCTACCTTAGATGCAGTGCATCCGCATTTACCGGTTGATAAGCCGCGTTATTTGATGGGTGTGGGAACGCCAGAAGATTTGGTTGAAGCGGTACGTCGCGGAGTTGATATGTTTGATTGTGTGATGCCGACGCGTAATGCGCGTAATGGGCATATCTTTACCAAAACGGGTGTGATTAAAATTCGCAATAGCCAATATCGATTAGATACTAAGCCATTGGATGAGGATTGTGAGTGTTATACCTGCCAAAATTACTCCCGTTCTTATTTGCGTCACTTAGATAAATGTCATGAAATTTTAGGGGCAAGATTAAACACGATTCATAATCTACATTATTATTTGAGTTTAATGGCTGAAATAAGAGAATCGATTGAAAATAAAGCATTTTCTCAGTTTATAAAACGATTCTATGAACTGCGCGGCAAAGTTGTTCCAAGTATGCCATAATGGGAAAATTTCCGTAAAAACAAAGTTAAGAGAGAGATATGAGTTTTTTTATTTCAGATGCAGTGGCAGAAGTAACCGCTGAAACGGCAGTACCCTCAGCAGATGTAGCGCTAGCGCCAGAAATTCCTGAGCCAGGTTGGGAAGGTATGTTATTTCCAGTAGGGATCTTAATATTCTTTTATTTTATCTTTTTAAGACCACAGTCAAAGCGGACTAAAGAGCATAAAACGATGTTAGAAGAAATGACAGCAGGTGCTGAAGTTGTTACTAATGGCGGACTTTTAGGTAAGGTCGTTAGTTTGGATGAAAATTTTGTACAAGTTGAAGTAGCGAATAATATAGTGCTTCAGGTTCAACGTCATCAAGTTGCAAGCGTGATGCCTAAAGGAACTTATAAAGTGCAAATGAAAAAAGCTAAATTTTAATACCTTTAAAAGATGTACACCATATAAAGGTGCAGGCGGACTAAGAAACTTCATTTTAAGAAGATTTACTTAGGCCGCCTGTCCTATTTATACCTAAATAATAAAAATCTAATGTAAAAGCATTAGTTATTGATCTACCTTGATGGACAAATCATGCAAAATCATTTCCCACTTTGGAAAAATATATTAATTCTAATTGTTTTAGTTTTAGGTCTTGTGTATTCATTACCTAACTTATTTGGCGAAGACCCTTCGGTACAAATTTCCGCAAGTGATGGGACTGAAATATCAGAAGTGCAATTAGGAAAGGTAGAGCATAGCCTAGATAAAGCTGCCATTCCTATTAAAGCATTAGAGATAAAAGGTAAGCAGATTTTAGTGCGCTTTAATAATACTAGCGAGCAAATGCGTGGCGCTGATTTATTACGTAGCAGCCTGGGCAATAAATATATTGTCGCTTTAAACCTTGCTCCAGCAACGCCACAATGGTTGCGTGATTTAGGTGCAGCGCCGATGTACTTAGGTTTGGATTTACGCGGTGGTGTGCATTTCTTATTGGAAGTGGATATGCCAGCTGCGCTAAAACAAGCAGATGAACGTTATTATAATGATATTCGCCTTGCCTTACGTACTGCGAAAATAAGATACAAATCAGTTAGCTATGATACTGGTGCTATTAAAGTCGTTTTAAGAAATGCGGTAGATAAGCAAGCGGCTATTGATCTAGTGGATAATGATTTCCGTAAGTTAGATTTAAAAACGCAAGATGAAGACTTAGTTCTATTGTTAAGTGTTTCTGAAGCGGAAGTAAAGGCGATCAAAAAGTTTGCATTAGCACAAAACATTACCACTCTGCGTAACCGAGTGAACGAACTAGGTGTTTCGGAACCCGTTATCCAGCAGCAAGGTGATAACCGTATTGTTGTCCAGTTACCGGGTGTGCAAGATACAGTGCAAGCAAAAGAGATTTTAGGGACAACAGCCACGTTGGAATATCGTAAAGTTGATACAGAGCATGATGTGCAAAATGCTTTATCAGGTCGAGTTCCTGTTGGCTCGAGACTTTATTATGAAAGAGATACAAGAGCACCTGTTTTATTAAAAAGACGAGTGATTATTACTGGGGATCAAATTGTTGATGCTTCGTCAGGTATTGATCAAAATGGTTCTTCTTCCGTTAATATCACGCTAAATGGAATTGGCGCGAAAAAAATGGGGCGCTTTACTAAAGACAATATAGGCCAGCCTATGGCGGTTGTGTTTATCGAGCAAAAAACATTCACTAAAATGGTGGCAGGTAAAAAAATTCGCCGTAAAGAAAAAGTGGAAGAAGTTATTAGTATTGCAACGGTACGTGATGCTTTTAGCCGACGATTTCAAACAACGGGTTTAGATAGTCCGCAAGAAGCAAGAAAATTATCTTTATTGTTAAGAGCCGGTGCTTTAGCGGCACCTGTTGATATTGTTGAAGAGCGTACGGTTGGGCCAAGTTTAGGGCAAGATAATATCGATAAAGGCGTTATGTCGGTTATTGTTGGTTTTGTTATGGTTCTATTGTTTATGGCAGCGTACTACAAGGTTTTTGGGCTGGTTGCTAATTTAGCCTTAACGTTTAATCTAGTTGTTATTGTGGCTGTTTTATCTTTATTGCAAGCAACGTTAACTTTACCTGGGATTGCGGGAATTGTATTAACTGTGGGAATGGCGGTTGATGCAAACGTACTTATTTTTGAACGTATTAAAGAAGAGTTGGCGAATGGGAATTCGCCGCAAACGAGTATCTTTTCAGGTTATGAAAAAGCCTTCTCAACGATTTTTGATGCCAATATTACAACGCTATTAGTTGCATTAGTGTTATTTGGTTTTGGTACGGGGCCTATTAAGGGCTTTGCTATTACCTTGGCAATTGGTATTTTAACTTCTATGTTTACTGCTATTTTAGGATCTAGAATGATGATTAACTGGATTTACGGCGGTCAGCGTAATAAAGACTTGTCTATTTAAAAGGAAAGAAAACAATGACAAAGCAAATTAATTTTTTAGGTAAACGTAAGTTTGCAGCGATATTTTCAGGGCTTTTATTGATAACAGCGATTGCTTCTTTAGCAATGCAAGGATTAAAGCTTGGGATTGATTTTACTGGCGGTACTTTAGTTGAGTTAGGTTATGAAAAATCAGTTGATTTAAATGTTATGCGTTCACAGTTAGCTGAAAAAGGCTTTGCTGATGCAACGGTACAGCACTTTGGCACGGCACAAGAAATTCTATTACGCTTAAAGCCACAAGAAGGCGTGAGTAATGCGGAGTTAAGTGTGGGTATTTCAGCAGCTGCAAATGCTGCCATGCAAATGCAAGGTGATATGCGCCGAGTGGAATTTGTTGGGCCACAAGTTGGTGATGAGTTAACCGAGGATGGTGGTTTAGCTTTATTGTATTCAATGTTCGGTATTTTGATTTATGTTGCTTGGCGATTTGAATATAAATTTGCATTGGGTTCTGTTGCTGCATTAGCGCATGATGTGTTAATTACCTTGGGCTTCTTTTCGGTTTTACAGCTGGAATTTGATTTAACTGTATTAGCAGCTGTTTTGGCGGTTATTGGGTATTCGTTGAATGATACGATTGTTGTTTATGATCGTATTCGTGAGAATTTTCGTGTATTGCGTAAAGGTTCGGCAGAGAGTGTGATGAATATCTCTTTAAACCAAACCTTAAGCCGCACATTGATGACCTCTATTACCACCTTATTAGTATTAGTTGCATTAGCCTTTTTAGGTGGTGAAATTATTCATAATTTTGCCATTGCCTTATTAGTGGGTGTGGTTATTGGAACCTATTCATCTATCTATGTTGCGAGTCCTTTAGTACTTGCTTTAGGGGTGAGTAAAGAAGATTTAATGGAGCCTGAAGTGGAAAAAGAAGGCGCTGATTTTGATATGATGCCTTGATTTAAAAAGGTATCAATATAGTTTCTTGTTTTTAGTGTATAAGCTGGAAACAGTTTTTTAGTTTTATTTATTTTATATTTTGGAGTTTTAAAAATGGCAGTTGAACGTACTTTTTCTATCGTAAAACCAGATGCAGTTGCGGCTAATAACATTGGTGAAATTTATAGCCGTTTTGAAAAAAATGGTTTACGTATTGTTGCCGCTAAAATGATGCAACTTTCTACAGAAAAAGCAGAAGGTTTTTACGCAGAACATAGCGAACGTCCTTTCTTTGGTGCTTTAGTTTCTTTTATGACTTCTGGCCCAGTGATGGTTCAAGTTTTAGAAGGCGAAGGCGCAATCTTAAAAAATCGTGATCTAATGGGCGCAACTAACCCAGCAGATGCAGATGCAGGCACTATCCGTGCAGATTTCGCAACTAGCATTGATGAAAATGCAGCACATGGTTCAGATTCAGCAGAATCTGCAGCACGTGAAATTGCTTACTTTTTCTCAAATGAAGAACTTTGTGACCGCACTCGTTAAGAAAGAAAAAATAAACCTACTCAATTTTGACAGGAAAGGCTTGCAAGCCTTTTTTGTCGAGATGGGCGAGAAACCTTTTCGAGCCACCCAATTGATGAAATGGATTTATCAAGAGGGTGAGTGGGATTTTGATCAAATGAATAATATAAGTAAGTCTTTACGCGCTTACTTAAAAGAAAACTGCTGCATTGTTGCGCCTGAAATTATTTTGGAGCAGATTGCGAGCGATGGAACGCGAAAATGGGTGATAGAAATGGGCAGCGGCAATAAGGTCGAGGCTGTTTATATTCCTGAAGAGAATAGAGCGACGCTATGCGTGTCTTCTCAAGTAGGTTGTGCATTAGCCTGTACTTTTTGTTCTACAGCACAACAGGGCTTTAACCGAAATTTAACAACTGCCGAAATTATTGGTCAGTTGATCGCCGCAAATCATCGAATGGGTGAGCAAGGGCGAGTCACTAATGTTGTGATGATGGGCATGGGTGAGCCATTATTGAATTTTGATAATGTCGTACCTGCTATGAATTTAATGACAGAAGATTTTGCTTTTGGTTTGTCAAAAAGACGTGTAACCATTAGTACATCGGGTGTTGTACCTGCTATGTACCGCTTACAGGAAGTTTGCGATATTAGTATGGCTGTTTCACTGCATGCACCAACAGATGAAGTGCGTGATATTTTAGTGCCTATTAACCAGAAATACCCATTAAAAGAGTTAATGGCGGCTTGTTTGAAATATATAGAAAACTCACCACGTGGGTTTATTACTTTTGAATATGTCATGCTAGAGGGTATTAATGATTCAGAAGCAGATGCGCGAGCATTAGTGAAACTATTGAAGGGTGTACCTTCAAAAATGAATTTAATTCCTTTTAATCCTTTTCCTAATACAAACTACAAATGTTCATCTAAGAAAGCGATTGAGCGTTTTAGAGATATTGTACATAACGCAGGTATTGTCATTACTATCCGAAAAACACGGGGTGAAGATATTGATGCGGCTTGTGGGCAGTTAGTAGGCAAGGTAAAAGATAAAAGTAGGCGCTTGGAACGGTTACAAAAAATGGGCATTGCATAATGCGGTCAACATTAATTTTATTAATGCTGACTTACTTATTAACAGGCTGTTCTTATTTTCAAAATAATGAGCCAGCAGCGCCGAATTATGCAAAAAAAGAAAAAACGCCAATAAAACCACGACCAGATAAGGAAAAAGCAAAAACATTAACTGAGCTGGGGGCGGCTTATTATCAACAAGGTAAGTATGAATACGCCTTAGAAAATTTACAAAAAGCAACGCAGTTGGATGATAAGAATGGATTAACGTATCAAATATTGGCGTTAATTCAAATACGAAAATCTCATCCTGAAAAAGCGCGACAATTATTTTTAAAGGCGATGATATTAGCGCCAGAAGATATGAATATTCTGACTAATTATGCAGTTTTTTTATATGGCAATGGAGAAAAGGACAGTGCTTTAGTCGAGTTTAAAAAGGTTGCTAGCTCCCCTTTTTATGGCAATAAGTGGACGGCCTTTACCTATTTAGGTTTATATGACTTACAGAATAAGCAACAACGTGCAGCAGAGATAAATTTTTACAAGGCATTAAGAAATAATCCTAACCATGCGCCTGCTTTAATTGAAATGGCAAGAATTCGTTATGCTAAAGCGGAGATGATGTCTGCGCGTGGATTTATAGAGCGATATTTTTCACAAGCGGGCGGTACAAAACCTTTGGGAGGCTTGATTTTAGCGATTAAAATAGAGCGAAGCTTAGGAGATCAAGAAATGGTTGCAGAATATCAGTTGGTGTTGATGCGTACTTATCCATTTTCTGATGCAGCTGAACAAATTAAACATAATAAGACGGTTAATTAAACAACTATGGCAAAGAATATTCAGGCTATTCGTGGTATGCACGACATTCTTCCTGAGCAAACACCCATTTGGCAGTTTGTGGAGCAAAATTTAAGAGATGTTTTAGCGGCGTATGGTTATTCGGAAATACGATTACCCATTGTAGAAAAAACAGAACTATTTAAGCGCTCTATCGGGGAAGTGACCGATATTGTAGAAAAAGAAATGTACACGTTTGATGATCGTAATGGTGATTCGCTAACACTAAGGCCAGAAGGAACGGCAGGGTGTTTAAGAGCGGGTTTAGAGCATGGTTTATTGCATAATCAAACACATCGGATTTGGTATTATGGTCCTATGTTTCGACATGAGCGCCCACAAAAAGGGCGTTATCGTCAATTCACTCAATTAGGCGTAGAAACTTATGGTATTGCGAGTGCGGATATTGATGCGGAACTCATTACTCTGAGCCATCGATTATGGGAAAAACTAGGCCTAAGCGACCAGTTAGAATTACAAATTAACTCTTTAGGGACTTCTGAAGAGCGGTTAGTTTATCGTGAAAAATTAGTTGAATATTTTAATCAACAGCCTGAATTGTTAGATGAAGATAGTCAAAGACGTTTAGGCAGTAACCCATTGCGTATTTTAGATACAAAAAATCCTGCAATGAAAGAATTGGTTGAGAATGCGCCTAGCTTAGTAGATTTTTTAGGTGAAGAGAGTAAATTACATTTTGCAAAGCTGACATCGACCTTAGATTCACTTAATATTCCTTATGTGGTTAACCAAAGGCTGGTTCGTGGATTGGATTATTACAGTAAAACAGTCTTTGAATGGGTAACTAGCGCATTAGGTGCGCAAGGTACTGTTTGTGCCGGTGGGCGATATGATGGGCTTATTGAGCAATTAGGCGGCAGAGCCAATCATGCCGTTGGTTTTGCAATGGGCATAGAGCGCTTGGTGCTATTATTAGAAGCTCGAACAGATTTAGACATTAAAGCACCCGTTGATGCTTATTTGATTTTATCGGGTGAGGCAGCAGAAAAAGCTGGGCCTGTTTTGGCAGAACAAATTAGAAGTGAAGTGCCTAACATTCGACTGCAAATGCATTGTGGTGCAGGTAGCTTTAAAAGCCAATTTAAAAAAGCGGATAAAAGTGGTGCGCAGTACGCTTTAATCTTAGGTGATGATGAGTTAGCAAATAATGTGATAGGGCTTAAGTTTCTGCGCAATAATGATGAGCAGAAAACGGTATCAACGGAAGACTTAATTAATTTTTTACAAAGTTAAATTAAGCAATAATCAAATCATAAAATACGACTAAAAAGGGTTCAACGTGGAAATTTACGAAACAGAAGAAGAACAAGTAGCAGCATTAAAAGATTGGTGGAAAGCGAATGGCTCTTCCGTTATTTCAGGTATTGTTGCTGCTGTTGTTATTGTGGGTGGTTGGAATTTTTGGCAAAATTATCAGCAAGATAAAATGTTACAAGCATCAAGTATTTATGAGCAGTTATTAAAAGCGAATAAAGAAAAAACAACAGCATCTACTGATAAAATTGCTGAAAAACTAAAGACAAATTACGCAAGCACAGCTTATGGTGCTTATGCTTTATTATTTCAAGCCAAAGCAAAAGTTGAAGCAAATGAATTAGCGGCAGCAAGAGCTTTATTAGAGCAAGCTATGGCAAGTAGCGCGGATGATGAACTTAAACATGTCGCTAGAGCACGGTTGGTTCGTGTTTTATTAGCTGAGGGTAAATATGAGCAAGGACTACAGCTTATTGCCAATATTAATCAAGCACAGTTAGGCGGTTTTGAAGGCATTTATGAAGAGTTAAAAGGGGATTTATATGTGGCGATGTCTCGTATTGGTGAAGCAAGAACAGCTTACCAATCAGCATTAAGCGCTGGGAAAAGTTCACCTTTATTGCAATTTAAATTAGATGATTTAACCGCAGCTGACGACAGCAATAAAGGTTAAGTGATTAATGACTATTTTCATGCGTAGAATTTTAGCTTTATGCCTTGTTGTTAGTTTATCAGCTTGTGCGACACTAAAGCCCATTGGCGATGCCGTTGGTGGTTTGTTTAGTAATTCAGATAATTCAGAGCCACCGGCAGAATTAACCGATTACGAAGCAGAGCTAAAGTTTGAAATCGTATGGGATGAATCAGATGGCGACGGCGTTGATGAAAAAATTCTTAATTTAGTTCCGGCTGTGGTTGACGATAAAATTATCATTGCTGACCATGCCGGTTTAATTGTAGCCAGACGTTTAACGGATGGTGATACTTTATGGGAAGTTGAGACAGATTTACCTATTTCTGTTGGCCCCGTTATTAGTGATGATTTAATTTTTGTTGCCACAAGTAAAGCACATGTTCTTGCCTTAAACGTAGCCACTGGGGAAGCTGTTTGGAAACAGCGTGTTTCTAGCGAAGTGTTAGCTTTACCTCTTATTGTCGGTGAAATGCTGTTACTGCGTACCACTGACGGTAAAGAAATTGCGCTTAACAAAGCCACCGGTAAAGAAATTTGGAGTGTTGCAGATACCACGCCTGCATTAACTATTCGTGGTGATGGCGCGCCGATTATTGATGGTGAAACTATTATTATTGGCTCTGCAAGTGGTAAGTTGACTGCGCTAAGTTTAAAAGATGGAGCGCATTTATGGGAAACCAGTATTGCGATTCCTAGGGGTCGATCAGAGATTGAGCGATTAACGGATATTAATGGAACGCCTTTATTAATCAACAGTACGGTTTATATTAGTACCTATAAAAGCGGACTTGCTTCGGTTTCTACGGTTGATGGCGATATATTATGGCGTAATGAAACGATTTCATCAGAGCATGGGCTGGCTGCGGATGATTTTTCTTATTTATACGTCACTGATGCTGACAGCGATATTTGGAAACTAGACCAAGATAATGGACGATCTTATTGGAAGCAATCCGCTTTACATCGCCGCCAATTATCGATGCCTGCGGTCTATGAGGATTATGTTGTTGTTGGTGATTACGAAGGCTATTTACATTGGTTATCCAAAACAGATGGTCGATTATTAGGGCGAGTAGAAATTACTGATGAACCTATTTTTGCTAAACCTATTATTGTTGATAATGTGGTTTATGTTTATGCCAGTGATGGCACCTTAGCTGCTGTTAAGGTTTTATTATTTTAAACTCCATGCTTTGTGCGTGGAGTTAGTTGTTTTAATTTGTCGGAATTTGTATGTCATTACCCGTTATCGCTTTAGTTGGTCGTCCTAATGTTGGGAAATCAACTCTTTTTAATTATTTAACTCGTACTAGAGATGCGCTAGTTGCGGATTACGCTGGATTAACGCGTGATAGAAAATATGGTCGTGTGAAGCGCGGGGAACGTGCTTATTTATTGGTAGATACGGGTGGTATTACTGATGATGATGAAGGTATTGATTTTGTTGCCAAACGCCAAGTAGAACTTGCTTTAGAAGAATCCGATGTAGTTTTATTTTTAGTTGATGCAAGGCAAGGTTTAAATAGCGCAGATCAAGCTATCTCTGCTATGTTAAGACGTTTAGATAAACCCGTTATTTTAGTGACTAATAAAATTGACGGAATTAATGTTGATATTGCCGCCGCTGATTTCCATTCTTTAGGAATGGGCAACCCTGTTTCTATTGCGGCAACGCACGGGCGTGGGGTTAATGAATTATTAGCACGCGTGAGTGATGACTTACCGGAAGACGACGAGGTCATAACTGCAGATGAGAAAGATGCTTATACCGGTGTTTCTATTGCGGTTGTTGGTCGTCCTAATGTGGGTAAATCAACCTTAGTTAACCGCTTACTAGGCGAAGAGCGAGTAGTCGTTTTTGATGAAGCAGGAACAACACGAGATAGTGTTTATATTCCCTTTGAGCGCGATGGAAAACGGTACACTTTAATTGATACAGCGGGAATGCGCCGTCGTGCAAAAGTTACCTTATTGGTAGAAAAATTTAGTATTATTAAAGCACTACAGTCAGTAGAAAAAGCGAATGTGGTTATTTATTTAATCGACGCTAGCGAAGGGATTACTGATCAAGATGCGCATTTATTGGGTATGGTGATTGAAGCGGGACGCGCTTTAATTATCGGCTTTAATAAATGGGATGGCTTAGACCATGACCAACGTGAGCTGATTAAGCGCCAAACAGAAGTGAAGTTACCCTTTTTAGATTATGCTGAAAAGCACCCTATTTCTGCCTTACATGGTAGTGGGGTGGGTAAATTATTTGATGTGGTGCATAAGCTTTATGACGCAGCAATGGTGGATATGTCTACCTCGGTACTGACGCAAATCTTAAAAGATGCTGTGGCAGGCCATCAACCGCCGATGGTTAATACGCGCCGAATTAAATTAAAACATGCGCATCAGGGCGGAAGAAATCCACCTGTGATTGTGGTTCATGGTAATCAGACAGAATTATTGCCTGCCGCGTATGAGCGTTATCTGATGAATTATTATCGGAATAAACTCGGTTTAGATGGTACGCCAGTGCGTATTGTTTTTAAATCGGCTAAAAATCCGTATAAAGAAGTTAAAAATAAACTTAGTGATAGACAAGTTTATAAGAAAAAGCGCATGCTTGAGCATCATAGAAAAAAGAAAAAAGATTTAAAGCAAAAGAAAAATAGTCGCGATAATTTAAGAGGATAAGAACATGGCAAAACTAACATTTAAACCCGGAAATGATGAGCTTGTTATTAATACTAATGGTGATTTGCCAGAAGTTGGTACGTCCGCACCTGAGTTTAGTTTGGTAGATGCTCGACTGAACGAAGTAACACTCAGTACCTATACAGGAAAAAAGAAAATCCTGAATATTGTACCTAGCTTAGATACCCCAGTTTGTGCAGCTTCTGCGCGTACTTTTAATGAAAAAGTAGAGCGTTTTGAAAATGCAGTGATATTAATGGTTTCTGCTGATTTACCTTTTGCACAAAGTCGCTTTTGTGAGTCTGAAGGCTTGAAGCATGTTGTACCCGTTTCTACTTTCCGTTCTAGCTTTGCTGAAGATTATGGCGTGCAGATTATGGATAGCATGCTGAAAGGCTTAACTGCGCGTGCTGTGGTTATTATCGATGAAAAAGATAATGTGATTTATACGGAATTAGTAACAGAAGTCACGCATGAGCCAAATTATGATGCTGCATTAGAGGCGTGCGCTAGTTAGTAGACGTATTTTACGGTGTGGTGACGCGATTGATACTGTAAATAAATGTAGGATGGGTGGAGTATCTTTTTGCGAAACCCATAAAAACAACAGTGAAATGAATCATCAGCTCCAAAAGCAATAGGCTTTGAGTTGATGGGTCGCCCTATATAAATGGTAAATGTATTATCGTCGGTATTTATAAATTGTAGGCGTGCTTAAAAACACCTAAAGTTTATTCAATTCTTTGTTTTTATTTAGTTCCCCCTTTTTCCAATATGAAAATTTTAGCACTAGATACCGCGACTGAAGCTTGCTCAGCAGCACTTTATATAGACGGTGATATTCAAGAGCGTTTTGAAATTGCTCCTAGAGTGCATACGAAATTATTATTGCCGATGATAGATGCCTTAATGGCAGAAGCAGAATTAAAGCCGCAGCAATTAGATGCGATTGCTTTTGGTTGTGGCCCCGGTTCATTTACGGGCGTACGCATTGCAACTGGAGTGATGCAAGGCATTGCCTATGGTGCAGACTTACCCGTTGTCCCCGTTTCAACCTTAGCGGCAATTAGCCAAGCTTGCTTGCAAAAAACAACACACGATACAATTTTTACTGCCGTTGATGCGCGCATGAGTGAAATCTACTGGGCAGTTTACCAGCGGGATGCGCAAGGTTACGCTGAATTAATTGGAGCAGAAAAAGTTCAGCCAGCAAGCGATATTGATGCCTTAGCTTTAACAGGTTATGGCATAGGCTCAGGCTTTCAGCAATATGAAAGCGTACTCAGTGAAAAACTGGATAAGCAATTGATCGCATATGATGCTGATTATTTACCCCGTTCAGCGGATATTGCCTTATTAGCATCTGTTGCAGTTAAACGTAATCAAACTGTCTCAGTTGAGCAAGCCATGCCTGTTTATTTGCGCAATAAAGTTGCCAAAACAACGGCTGAGCGCGCGGCATTAAAAGCGCAAAAATAAATTAAAATAAAGGCTAAATCGTATGTCCCAGTTCTTCGAAATTCACCCTGAAAATCCTCAGTCACGCCTTATTTATCAAGCGGTAGAAATATTACGCAAAGGGGGAGTTATTGTTTATCCTACCGACGCAACCTATGCATTGGCTTGTCATATTGGTGATAAATCTGCTCTGGATAAAATTAAACGTATTAGGCAATTGGATGATAAACATAACTTTAGCCTAATTTGCAAAGACCTTGCTCAGGTTTCTACTTTTACTAAAGTAAGTAATGATGCGCATCGATTAATTAAAAGCCTGACGCCAGGCGCGTTTACTTTTATTATCGATGCAACCAAAGAAGTCCCTAAGCGCATGATGCATTCAAAACGAAAAACCATTGGTATTCGTATTCCTGACAATAATATTGCGCTGGCGTTAGTAGAGGAGTTAGGTGAGCCACTTTTAAGCACAACAATGATTATGCCAAATGATGAACATGCACTCAGTGATCCTTATGAGATTAGAGAGCTGTTAGAGAATGAACTCGATTTAATTATTGATGCAGGCATTATTAGCAGTGATGCGAGTACCATTATTTCTTGTGCGGGTGGAGAGATTGAATTAATACGCCAAGGTAAAGGCGAAGCACCGATGTTAGGATAAAAAATGGATGAATTAACGCTAGTACAAAAAATAGTGGTCTGGGTTGTTCCGGTTATATTTGCGATTACAGTGCATGAAGTTGCGCATGGGTGGGTCGCCAAATTATGTGGGGATAAAACCGCTTGGATGTTAGGTCGTTTAACACTTAATCCGATTAAGCATATTGACCTAGTGGGAACTATTGTTGTTCCTGGGTTAATGTTAGCTACTACGGGATTTGTTTTTGGTTGGGCAAAGCCTGTCCCGGTTATTCCACGTAACTTACATAATCCTAAACGGGATATGGCTTTAGTCGCTATCGCAGGGCCGTTAGCTAATTTTCTAATGGCTTTAGGCTGGGTATTATTTATACGTCTTGCCCTTTTTATTAATATCACTGAATACTCAATACCAATGTTATACGTGGGTATTGCAGGGATTATGATTAATATTGTCGTTGGCTTATTAAACTTATTACCGATTCCGCCTTTAGATGGCAGTCGCATTGTTTCCTGGTTATTACCGGCTCAGTGGGAGCGGTATTATCAATATATAGAACGCTTCGGCTTCTTTATTCTTATCGCTTTAATGATGACGGATGTTTTAGGTAGTATTTTAGGCGCGCCAATCGGTTTTGTTAAAGCCTTTTATTTCTCATTAGCTGGCTTATCATAAGTATCGATGCATGATTTTTTTGAGTTAAGGGTTCTCGTAGGATGGGGTGATCCTCTTTTTGCGAAACCCATCGCTTTATGTGGAATTGATGGGGTTCACTGCACAGCTAAAAAGAAAGCTGGTACGTTCTACCCATTCTACATAAATGTTAAATGTGCTATCGCAGGTATTTAAACAGAAATGCTGTCGATACCAGAAGAAATCCCCTTTCGGGCAATTGTTGATGGCAAGCCTTACCAAGAATTACCGAAAGATTTATATATTCCACCGGAAGCCTTAGATGTTGTTTTAGAAACATTTGAAGGTCCTTTGGATTTATTGCTATACCTGATTAGAAAGCAGAATTTAGACATTCTTAATATTCCTATATTGCAGATTACCCAGCAATATATGCAATATATTTCTATTGTTGGCGAGTTGAAATTAGAGCTTGCAGCAGAATATTTATTGATGGCTGCATTGCTGGCTGAAATAAAATCACGCTTATTATTACCTAGAAAAGCAGAACAAATCGAAGGTGATGAAGATGACCCTCGTGCTGTGCTTATTCGGCGATTACAAGAATATGAAAGAATAAAAAATGCAGCAGAAGCGCTTGATGAACTACCCAGATTGGAACGTGATATTGTTGTTGCAACAATTGATACATCTATTGTTAAGGTACAAAGGCCCAAAGCAGAAGTACAGTTTCAAGATATTGTTTTTGCCTTACAAGGGATATTAAAAAGAGCCGATCAATTAAGTCATCATGTGATTACCAAAGAACCTTTGTCGGTAAAAGACAGGATGAACCAGATTATGAAACAGCTCGATGTTCAGCCTAGTTTATTATTTAAAATGCTATTTACCTACGAAGAAGGTAGACCGGGTGTTGTGGTTGCTTTTTTAGCAATTTTAGAATTAAGTAAAGCAGAATTAGTTGAAATCACACAAGCCGAACCTTTTTCTGAATTAAGTATCCGTGTAAAAAATAAAGCTAAGGCAGAAAGGGTATGAGTGAAAATCAGCAAGAACAAGGCGAGTTAAAGCGAATTATCGAAGCACTGCTGTTTGCCAGCGATAGCCCGATGAGCCTTCAACAATTACAAGCTGTCTTTCCTGAGTTAGATGCTCCCCGCAAGCAAGCGATACAGCAAGCGATTGACTCTATTTGTTTAGATTACCAAAGTTCTGCGATTGAATTACACCAAGTTGCGAGTGGTTGGCGCTTTCAAGTTAAAGTCGATATGGCCAGTTGGGTGGCACGATTGTTTATCCAAAAACCGCCTAAATATTCTCGTGCATTATTAGAAACAATTGCCATTATTGCTTACCAGCAACCCGTGACACGCGGAGATATAGAGGAAATACGTGGCGTTAGTGTTTCCACTTATATGATTGATACTTTATTAGACCGAGAATGGGTGAAAGTAGATGGGCATAAAGAAACGCCCGGCCGCCCAGCTTTATATGTCACTACCAAGCAGTTTTTAGATTATTTCAATTTAGCATCCCTAGATGATATGCCTGCACTGCAAGAACTAGAAGCACTAGCCATTGCGGGGGAGATGGCAATATAATCTCAATAAAATTATCGTTCACACGTAGGCTGAATGAGCTTATCTAGCGTAGCGTCGATAACGAAATTCGGCATTATTGATGTAATGAGATGTCGGATTTCATTTTTAATGCTTCACAATAAAAAATCTCATCCAACCTAGGTATAAAGCATAGATAGCTATGCTCAGAGGGTGGGAGCTATAAATAATTCTTGCAATAAGAAACACTAGAAATTTATTAACCCCATATCAAAGCGCTATACTTTCAACTAAAAAAATATGACCAGTCAAGAAGCCTTATTAAGAAAATTCCAGATATTAAACGAAGATGAACAGCAGATTCTTTTAGCCTTGGCTGTGCTTTTTGTACCCATCGGTCAAACTAAATTATCGGATATTTTGAGCACCAGCGAGGCTGTTGAGCCTAAAGTTTATAAACAGGTTGCCAAACCTTTAAAAGAGAAACTTAAGCGTCAGAATTTGATTACTGTTAGCAAAGATGGCTGGCGTTGTGCTAAGGAAATTAGCGAAGTGCTAATGAAAATAGCCGTTAAGGAGCATAAACATTTATTCTCTAAATTAGCGGAATATAGCCTAAGTGAGCGAGCTTACTATTATTCTTACGAAGGCAAGGTACTCGGTGCAGTAAAAATCTTACGCTTTAACCTTTATCTTGCTGATGCGGAACAATTTAAGGAACAGTTTTCTAATTTCGAGAATGAATTTCCTGACCAAGTAGCGCCATTATTAAATGCATTATTTTTTTCTGATTTTGATAAACCTTGGTTTGATCAGCTAAATGAAGAGATAAAAAGTTGTGTTTTATCAGTCTATGCGGAGTATTTTACTTTTAGCATTGAAGATATCAATTTTCCAGTGCAATTATTACAGGAGGCGGTTGATTCTAGTGCCACACCTTCACTTAAGTTATTACAAAATTTGGCTGAGTTTAAACTCATGGCGGGTGATGCGCTGGAAGTAGAGGCATTACTGAAGGATGATTATTCGGCTAAGGGCGTAATGATTAAAGGCAGTGCTTGTTTTATCGATAATCAGAATGATGAGGCATTGGAGCTTTATCAGGCTGCACTTCAGTTGATAAAAAAAGCAACACGTAAACGTAATGTTTTTTTACCGCATATCCATGGTCATTTTTTCCATTTAGCTTTATTAAAAACTAAAACATCTGAAAATATCAGATTGTTAAAAGCGCAATTAAAAATCATTGAAAAGAGTAAAGAAAATGATAACTTTTTGCATACGAATAGCCGATTAAAAGAAGGGCTTGAGGTTTATCAGACGCAACTTAAAGCGGAAGAGGCTTATGAGCTACGTCAACCATTGGCGGGCCCCTATAATAGGTTATTTCATTGCTTATTACTGCATTGGCTCGATGCGCTTGCGATTACGACAGATTGGGATAAAGATTTTTTATCGGTATTGCAAAGCTATTGTGTCTTAGCCGATAAGGGTGGCGCAAATTATTATGCGGCGGTCAGCTCACATTTATTGCAAAAATTAGGTATAAAAGATAAAGCAATAAAGGCCATTGCTGAAAAATATAAAGAGTCTAATGCTTTACATATTATTGATTTATTACCGCGTGTAGAAAAGTGGGAGAGGGCATTAACTGCTTTAACTCAGTTAAGTGATCCATCTGCGGGCAATTTTAATGCTGCACAGGCTGAATCGCGCATGGTTTGGCTATTAACATTAGATGGTAATAATGCTGAATTATCACCGCGTGAGCAAAAACTAGGCAAGTCAGGACGTTGGACTAAGGGACGAGCAGTTTCTTTAAAAAGGCTATATACAGAACAAGCAAGTTTTGATTATTTGACGCTACAAGATCGACGTATTTGTGCACAGATTAGCAAGGAACTAGAAGATAATCATTATAGTTATCGATATAAAGAAGTTTATGTTTTAGAAAATGAGGCAGTTTTAGCTGCCGTGGATCATCCGCATATCTATTGGTCTAGTGCGAGTGACTATACAGCTCCGATTAGGCTAAGCAAAGCCGAGCCGCAACTATTAGTCACGACGCAAAAGAGCAATTTACGTATTTCTTTACATCCCATTATTGAGTCTGAATCGGTGGTTTTTGAACGTGCCACGGATAATGATATACGGGTTTATCAAATCACCGAGCAGCATCGACAAGTTGCTAGTATTCTTGGTGAAAAAGGGCTTTCAGTCCCGCATAAAGCGAAACAGCAAGTGATTGATTCCATCGCTGCCATTGCCTCTACCTTAACGGTGCAATCTGATATTGAGGGTTTGGCAGTCAATATAGAAAGCGTTACTCCAGATGCGCGATTACATGTGCATTTACAACCGGTTGGTGAAGGCCTGCAAGTTGAAGCTTTTGTACAGCCTTTTACCGATGCAGGGCCTATTTATAAACCCGGCGTAGGCGGCACGACGGTATTGGCTGAAGTGGAAGGTAAACAAGTACAAACAACACGTGATTTTTCTATTGAGAATGCGCATTTAGAAAGGTTGCATCAAGAGTGTTCTGAATTGTACCAAGGCAGTGACGCTCGGTGGTTGCTAGATGATCCAGAAATGGCCTTAGAAGCTTTATTACAATTGCAGACCTTGGGCGATTTTGTGGTCTTGGAGTGGCCTAAAGGACAAAAAATTAAGGTGAGCAGTGAAGCGGGATTAGGGCAAGCGCGGTTTTCAGTGCGTAAAGAAAAAGATTGGTTTAGTGTTGAAGGTGAAGTACAGATAAACGAAGAGCAAGTCTTTGATATGCAACGCCTGATTAACTTATTAAAAGCAAGTTCAGGGCGTTTTTTAAAGCTAGAAGATGGGCAGTTTATTGCCTTAACCAGTGAATTACGCCAGCGATTAGATGATGTTGCCGGATTAGGAGAGCAAAAAGGGAACGCATTGCAGTTTCATGCTTTAGCGGCGCCTGCTTTGAATGAAGCGCTAGAAGGTATGGAGGTCAAAGCAAGTAAACAATGGCGCGATCAGCTGAAAAAATTGGCATCAATGACCGATTTAGAGCCGGAAGTGCCGTCTACTTTACAAGGCGAATTACGTGACTATCAATTAGAAGGTTATCAATGGATGGCGCGTTTAGCGCACTGGGGTGCGGGTGCATGTTTAGCGGATGATATGGGGCTGGGGAAAACCATACAAGCGCTAACTTTAATTTTATCGCGCGCGATGAATGGCCCAACTTTGATACTTGCGCCGACTTCGGTGTGCATGAACTGGCTAGAAGAGGCTCAGCGTTTTGCACCCACCTTAAATGTGCTGCATTTTGGTTTAGGGGATCGACAGAAAATTATTGAGCAAGCGGGCGCGTTTGATCTGGTTGTGTGTAGTTACGGTTTATTACAAACAGAAGCTGAATTATTAATCACTAAGCAGTGGCAGACGATTGTTGCAGATGAAGCGCAAGCGATTAAAAATGGCCTAACCAAGCGTTCGCAAGCAGCAATGGCGCTACAAGCGGATTTCAAAATAGTCACTACCGGCACGCCTATTGAAAATCATTTGGGTGAATTATGGAATTTATTCCATTTTATTAACCCAGGTTTATTAGGCTCACTGAAGAAATTTAATGAGCGTTATGCACAAGCCATCGAAAATAATAAAGACCATGCGACACAGCAACACTTAAAAAAATTACTAAGGCCGTTTATTTTACGTAGGCTTAAAAGTGACGTGCTGAAGGAATTACCTTCAAAAACAGAAATTACCTTGCATGTTGAATTAAGCAAAGAAGAGCGCACTTTTTACGAAGCAATGCGCCGTAATGCAATGGAAGCCATGAAGGCTGCGCAAGAAGAAGGGCAGCAAGCAGGGCAACAGCACTTGAAAATTTTAGCGGAAATCATGAAATTACGCCGCGCCTGCTGTCACCCAAAATTAGTCATGGAAGATAGCCCGTTAAGCAGCGCTAAATTACAAGCCTTTGAAGAGTTAATTGAAGAGTTAATTGCGGGTCGCCATAAGGCTTTAGTTTTTAGTCAGTTTGTCGGACACTTACATATTATTCGTGATTTATTGGATCAAAAAGGCATTAACTACCAATATTTAGACGGCAGCACATCAATACCTAAGCGTAAAAAAGCCGTAACGGCATTTCAAGGCGGCGAAGGCGATGTATTTTTAATTAGCTTAAAAGCGGGAGGCTCAGGGTTAAATTTAACCGCTGCCGATTACGTGATCCATATGGATCCATGGTGGAATCCTGCCGTAGAAGACCAAGCCTCAGATAGAGCGCATCGAATGGGACAAACACGCCCGGTCACTATTTATCGTTTAGTGGCTAAAGATACCATTGAAGATAAAATCGTCAATTTACACGCCCATAAACGTGATTTAGCTAGCAGTTTATTAGAAGGCGGCGAAGTCAGTGGTAAGATGTCAGTGGGTGATATGATGGTGTTGATTAGGGAAACTGAGGAGTAGAGTATGTGTGATATAGAACGCTATGCTAAATAGATTAACAATTAAAGGCTTCAAATCTATTAAGTCATTAGAACGATTTAAACTGAACAAGCTTAATGTGCTTATTGGTGGGAATGGCGCTGGTAAAAGTAACTTTATAGAGTTTTTTCGGCTCATTTCGGCAATGATGAAGGATGACGGCTTAAAGCAATTTATTGCGGGTAATGCAGATACTTATTTGTTTGGCGGAGCTAAAGAGACGCGGCAGATTAGTGTGAAAATGGAATTTGGTGAAAATGGCTATGATTTTGGTGAAAATGGCTATGATTTTGAGTTAGCGCCGACGGAGCAAGGTTTTTTTCTGATGAATAATGAGCGGCGGCATTATCTGCCTCGTAATTCAACTAAAAATTTAGGTAGTGGTAACTTCAACCCCCAACTTTTAGGTGATAAAAATGTAACAGGAGTACTCGGCTATCGTGGCGCTTCCTCATATACCTACGATGCAATATGTTCCTGGAAGATTTATCATTTTCACGATACCACCGAACAAGCTGGGATGCGTCGTTTTCACGACATGGGGCATAACCAAGTTTTGTTGATGGATGCAGCGAATATTGCCCCCTTTTTATTTCATTTAAAAGAAAATAACCCAGTTGAATACCAAGCTATTAGAGAAACAATCAGCTTAGTTATTCCATTTTTTGATGACTTTATATTAAGTCCTAATAAAGATGAAAATATACGTTTAAATTGGCGGCAAAAGGGCTTAAGTGATTATCCCATGCGTCCGACTCAACTATCAGATGGTGCGATGCGTTTTATTTGTTTAGCCACCGCTTTATTGCAACCAACCCCGCCTTTAACTATGTTGATTGATGAGCCAGAATTAGGCTTGCACCCTTATGCAATTGAAATTTTAGCTGAACTTTTTCAATCAGCGTCTAATCGCATGCAACTTATTATTTCAACGCAGTCACCTGCCTTAGTCGATTGTTTTCAGCCAGAAGATATTGTGGTCGTGAATCGAGTGGATGGTGCATCTAATTTTGAACGATTAAATGGGGCGGAGCTTTCTAGTTGGTTAGAGGATTATTCTTTGGGTGATCTTTGGCGTAAAAATATTATTTCAGCCAGCCCTAATCATGAGTAATATAGACGTTTATATTGTTGTGGAAGGGCAAACAGAACAAACCTTTGTACGTGATGTTTTAGCGCCTTATATGGCAGTTAAAGGAATTTACCTGCATGCTATGCGCATTGGTGATCCTGGGCATAAAGGGGGTGATGTACGATTTCAACGCGCTCAAAAAGATATTAATCGGCTTTTGCAGCAGCGTTCAGATACCTATATTTCCACTATGTTTGATTATTTCCGTATTGATAGCAATTGGCCAGGGAAAGGTGATATTCATACGAAAATGAAGTCAGGTGGAGCTCTTTCTTCCATAGATAAAGCTGAAATTTTAGAGGCGGCAACATTAACAGAAATGATGGCATTAGTGCCTGAACTGGGTATATCCACGCGGTTTATCCCTTATATAGAAATGCATGAATTTGAAGCCTTACTATTTAGTGATGCAGCCATTTTGGCTGAGAAAATAAATGTGCCTATTAACCAAATTAAATCGATTCTTGCAGGTTATGAGAGTCCTGAATATATTAATAATAACCCTTTAAATGCACCATCAAAACGGTTAGAAAAATTGATGATAGGCTATAAGAAAGTAGTTATGGGTAAGGTTATTTCAGATGCTATAGGTATTCCAAAAATACGCCAGGAATGTTTACATTTTGATGGTTGGCTACAAAGGATAGAGAAATTAACAGAGCAATGTACCTAAAAAATAACTTACAAGCCATTGAATATAATTAGGTTTTTACATGCTGGTCTTGAGCGCGTAGGTTGGATTACGCGATAGCGTAATCCGGCATTTATGGAATAAACCAATTCGACACAATACGGGAAAGTTTTGGTGTTGTGATGGATACACGGTGGTGTGAAGGTGGAATACGCTGCGCTTTTCCACCCTACATATTTTTTTATGCGGGAGGCTAATTAAGGCTTAATGCAACAAAATAACTTGTTTATCAACAAACTGCTGTAATGCTTCTAGCGCCATTGCCTGTAAAGCATCAGCGCTATTTTCTGGTAAGACTTTAGCTAAATAATCCTCAACCGTAATTATTTCCTCCGCTTGCAAAGGCTGTAATAATTGAAAGCTCATAGCGGCTAATTCTATAAATTGAACGTCATCTTCTATATCACGGTAAACCACAAGATAACTGGCTTCTTCAGGGGCTTGAAACGGTAAATAATCAGCCGATATTTTATGCACAGGAAATTGATAAGCTAAAGGCCACGCGAGAGTTGATAGGCTAATTTTCTGGCTGAGCTGTAAGGGTGTGAGTGTTTGCTTATTTTGCGGTAAATTCTCAGTAGAGATGGATAAAGCCATTTCTACCCATTCGTAATGCGCCAACTCCAGCATAAAAGGGTAGTCTGTTTCGGTGTTAGGGCGTTCGTTTTGTAAATAAAGCAAAAATTCTTCAGGAATTTCTGCAAAGTAGGGCGTAGTACAAGGGTGGTGTTCAAAAAAATCTTGGGCTAATTGTTGCCATTTTTCTTTTGGAAATAAACTGTTTAAAACAGGAAAATTACTGGATAAAAAACTTTCGATATTATTAAAAAATAAGTCACGATAAACCTGCATACGTTCAGGTTTTACATCCGCAGGACATGGGTTGCTATCAGGGTTGCGAATATAAGCAGAAAACTCGGCTTGTTTGTTTTTAAAATCCATATTAAGCGCTCAATTTTTCACGGTTAGACCAAGAATTTTGCATGCTTTTAATCGTGCTGACCTCTTTGACTAATTCGGCAACGCTGGGGATATTAAAATCACGCTCTAAAAGAGTGGGGAAGACGCCATAAAGTTCATAAGCTTTATTTAATAGCTCCCATACTGGGTCAATAATATCGGCGCCATGCGTATCGACTAAAAAATCATCAGCTTCTACATAATGCCCCGCAATATGTGCATAACTAATACGCTTTGCAGGAATCGCACGTAAGAAATCTTCTGCGTTGTAGTTGTGGTTAACACTATTCACGTAAATATTATTAACATCCAGTAAGACATCACAATCTGCTTCTGAAACCACGGCATTAAAAAAATCGATCTCTGACATTTCTTGCCCTGGCGCAGCATAATAAGAGACATTTTCGATTGCAATTTTTTGTTCCAAAATATCCTGTACACGTTGAATACGCTTAGCGACATGATGTACCGCTTCTTCGGTAAAAGGAATCGGCATTAAGTCGTATAGGTGGCCATCATGGCTGCAATAGCTAAGGTGTTCGCTATAAAATTTGACGTTATGCGTGCGCATAAATGTTTTTAGATTTTTGATGAAGTCTTCATCTAAAGGGTCAGAGCTGCCAATAGATAAAGAAAGTCCATGACAAACAAAAGGGGTGCGTTCCGTTAGGCTGCGAAACTGTTTGCCTAACTTGCCCCCCAGCGTCATCCAGTTTTCAGGTGCAACTTCATAAAAGCTAACGTTGTCTAGCGGGTTGGCGATTGCCTCTTCAATAAAAGAGCGGCGTAAGCCAAGTCCTGCGCCATTCACTAAATGTCGAGTGTGTTGCATGATGTTTTTACCTGAAAGTGATTTTGACTGACATTATATCGCGGTTCAATCATATTTATGAGGAGCTTTTAGCAGTAGATTGTTAAAAGCTCCTCTGGGTTTATTTACTCAAACCAACCTGACATTGTTTTCATCATACCACCGCAAGAACCTTCTTTGCCTTTACCTTCACCGCATTTACCTTCAGAAACTTTATCAGTTGCAGCTTTTTTTGCACCACAAGATCCTTCTGTTATTTTGTCTCTAGCCATTTTTTTTTCGCCGCAAGAACCTTCCTTCACCTTATCCATGCCTGCTTTATTGGCACCGCACTTTCCTTCTGTTGATTTTTCCATGACTGTAGTTGCTTTATTCGCTCCACACTTTGCTTCGCCACATTTTCCTTCTACTGATTTTTCCATGCCAGATTTCATTTTATTTGCGCCACATTTTCCTTCACCACAGCTTCCTTCTTTTGCTTTTCCCATTGCTTCTTGGGCGGGTGCTTCTGCAACATTTAAATAGCCTGAAGATAAATCAGTCATTGCAAAAGGATTAGACTCTGCATTGGCTGCGCCAACACTTGCAGTAGCGATAATTGATGAACCAATAGCGAAAGCTGCTTTGTTAAATTTTTTCATAATTTTAGTCTCTTAAAAGTAAAAATAAATATCTTTGATAGGAAAGATATTATTAAGTCGATTGAGGTGATGAAACCTTACAATTTATTTTGAGTAATTTTTGTTAATCCAATAATCAACACTAATATAGCGGCCGCCCCCTAAAAATATCAGCACTAAAAGCATTATGGCGTAAGTGGTAGCAAATTCGATACCGTTATTTAAAATAACAAAATTACCATGCTCTGTTAGCCATTCATAATTACCGTGCTGTTGTAATATTTCTTTTGCTGCACTTAAGCGGTCACTTGCCGCAAGCGTTCTTTCGTTGGCAAAAAATCCTGTTCCTTCTGAAACAGCCAACCAGCCATTTGGCAAATGCACGGTAAGCGCTGCGATTATCATAGTAATTAGCAAGGGAATGGAAATCCAGCGTACAGCAAAGCCAACAAATAAGAAGATGGCACCTAATACTTCCGCGCCTGTCGCTAGCCCAGCAAGTAAGGTGGGGAAGGGTAGTCCTAATCCCCAGTCAGAATTTCCAAACCAAGCAACCGTATTTTCAAAGCCATTCACTTTATGCATCCCTGCCATCCACATAATAGGAACAAGGTATAAGCGCAAAGCCAATGGCGCTAAAAAGTCAGCTTTTTGGATGAGTAAAAATTTGGCTTGAAGTTGGATGAAAAAGTTAATCATTTGTGCTCTCGTTAATGGCTAAAGTTAAAGTTTTTTTGATGCGTTCTTTCGCGGGTTCAGCTAAAGAAACCGTATTAAGGTTTTGTTCTAGGGTATTAAGTTCAGCTTGCATAAATTTAAGCTGTTTTGCATAACGATGGCAGTTTTTGCACATCAGTAGGTGCATTTTTACTTCCATACGAATTGACCAAGGAAGCTTAGACTCCATCTCCTGAGAGACTAAGTCAACAATTTGTTTACAATGACGCATAGAATTATCCTTGTTCAAACCAGTGCGTATTTAAGCACTGTCTTAGTTTTACGCGAGTACGTGAAAGTGTGACCCAAAGCTGGTTATCTGATTCAAAACCTAATAAATCACAACATTCAGTCATGGGAACATTTTCTATCGAGCGTAGAAAAAGTAAATCAGCCATGCGTTGTGGTAAGCGTGAAATACACATGTTAAAAATTTTGGAAAATTGTTGTTGATTCATTTGAGTATCAGGCATATCCCACTCCACTAAATCAACTTGCCAGTTACCCTCGTTATCAAATTGGTAAGCTAAAATATCATCCGCTAATTCATCGGTTTGTATTTGTTTAACTTCATGGCGATGTTTGCGAAAAAAGTCGATAATTTTGTGTTTTAAAATACCAACTAACCAAGTGCTAACACTCGATTTTCCTGTAAATTTATCCCACGAGACAAAACCAGCCAGTAGAGTTTCCTGCACTAAATCTTCCGCCGTTGTTTCTGAGCGCACGCGTAATAAAGCATACCGATATAAAAGGTCGCCATAATCATTAAGCCATGTTTCCGGAGATTGTTGAGTCATTTTAGTTAATTGAGGTAAGAGATAGAATTGAGTCGAGGGAGTGATGAAAACCTTACAACTTTATTATTTGTTGTGTGAAAAAGTATAGTGCTCTTTTCTTTATTTTAATATTTTGCACTTAGGATTTAGGCCACTGCCATTAAGTTAAGGCGTTATATTTGTTTTGGGGCGCTGGCTTCAGCCTGCTATTTTTAGCTAGAAATAGCAGGCTGAAGCCAGCGCCCCGTGATGTGTTATTCTTAACTTAATGGCGGTGAGAATTTAGGTACGATGGGTAGATCGTTTTTTTGCGAAAAACTCATCGTACTGAAACATTAGAATGGCTATAAATCCGCTAATAAAGGCGCTAATTTACCGTTTAAATCTAAAGCACGTAAATCATCAAAGCCGCCGACATGTAAATCACCAATATAGATTTGTGGAACAGTGCGGCGTTTAGTTTTTTTCATCATTTTTTCACGTAAGCCGGGCGTAGTATCCACATTTAATTCAGTATATTTTGCACCTTTGGCGGAAAGTAAGCGTTTAGCCATCGTGCAGTAAGGGCAAAGGTTACTTGTATAGATGATGATTTCAGACATATTTAAGGTGTTAGGTTTTTAAAAAGAGTTAATGAATAAGTATGGGAATATTATAAATGGCTTACGCGAGTAAGAGCGAATTAGTTTTATATGTTAGACTCAGCTTATTAAATAATAAAATAATGGTTATTAACTGAGGAATTATCAATGTCATTAACAAAAAATTAAGTGCAGAATTTCTAGGAACTTTTTGGTTGGTCTTAGGAGGCTGTGGTAGTGCTGTTTTAGCCGCTGGATTTCCTGATGTGGGCATAGGCCTAATGGGTGTTTCATTTGCTTTCGGTTTAACGGTTTTAACGATGGCATTTGCGATAGGGCATATATCAGGTTGCCACTTAAATCCCGCCGTTTCAATTGGCTTGTGGATGGGCGGTCGGTTTTCAAAAGCTGAATTAGCCCCTTATATTGCGGCACAAGTTGTCGGTGGTATTGTCGGCGCTGGTGTTTTATACCTGATAGCGTCGGGACAAACTGGGTTTGATGCTAGCGGGAGCGGCTTTGCATCTAATGGTTTTGGCGAACATTCACCGGGTGGATACAGCTTAACGGCTGCCTTAGTGACAGAAGTTGTTATGACATTTATGTTCTTAATGATTATTTTAGGTGCTACGGATAAGCGCGCCCCACAAGGTTTCGCACCGATTGCAATTGGACTGGGTTTAACACTGATTCATTTAATTAGTATTCCGGTTACTAATACATCGGTCAACCCTGCAAGAAGTACTGCGGTTGCTATTTTTCAAGGTGATTGGGCGCTTTCACAGTTATGGTTATTTTGGTTAGCGCCAATTGTGGGTGCGCTTATTGCCGGCTGTGTTTACAAGTGGTTTGAAAAAGAAGAGGAATAAGTTTAGTTGGCTCTAAATTGAGCTAGATTGTTGAATTTTCGGAATCTTAATAACCTTCAAAAGCACGAGCAGTGCTTTTGAAGGCGTTAAAAATTATTAATCCAAGGTTAATATTATTTTTCCTTTGTGTAAGCTAGATTCCATTAACTGGTGTGCTTGCCCTGCATTTTCTAAAGAAAAAGTTTTATCGATAACGGGAACAATGATTCCTTGTTCTATTAATGGCCAGACTTGCTGCGCTAATTGCTCGGCAATATTACGTTTAAACGGTAATTCACGGTTTCTTAATGTAGAGCCTGTGATATTCAGCCGCTTAAGCATAATGGGTAAAATGTTGATCTCTGCTTTAGGGCTATTTTGAGTGGCAATTTGTACTAACCTTGCGTCATAAGCCATGCATTTTAAGTTACGCGCTAAATAATCGCCGCCAATCATGTCTAAAATAACATCAGCGCCTTTATTGTCGGTTAACTGTTTAACTTCAGAGACAAAATCTTGCTCTCGGTAATTAATTGCAGCATCAGCCCCTAGCTTTAGACAAAAATTACATTTATCTTGGCTGCCTGCTGTTACCAGTACTTTTATGCCAAAGGCTTTAGCTAATTGTATCGCTGTTATGCCGATGCCGCTGCTTCCGCCGTGAACTAATAGGGTTTCTTGAGGCTTGATTTTTGCTAAATTAAAAACATTACTCCAAACAGTAAAAAAAGTCTCAGGTAGGCTGGCGGCTTGGATGAAATCTAAATTGTTAGGGATAGCCAAACATAAGTCTTCATCCGCTGTGCAATACTCTGCATAGCCACCACCGGTTAATAAAGCGCAGACTTTATCGCCTACTTTTATACGGCTGACGTTAGAGCCAATAGCGCTGACAATACCGGCAACTTCTAAGCCTAGAATATCTGAAGCGCCTTTCGGTGGCGGGTAGAGCCCTTTGCTCTGCATAATATCTGCACGATTAAGACCAGCAGCTGACACTTTGATTAAAACTTCAGTTTCAGAATAGTTAGGTAAAGGGCGCTCAGTGAGCTGTAAGTGATGATTAACAACGTTTATTGCACGCATATCTGATTTAGTCAGCAGGGGTACTTTTTAATGAAGAAGCCAATGCGATTAAAGCCCAGCCTCTAAAACTAATATCCACACTGAGAGAGAACGCTAGGAACCAGGGCTCAGTGGTCGGCCAGCCAAACCATATTAGTAAGCCTAAAAGTATGGAAATAATGCCCGTGATTCTATTGGAGATAGGGTTAGGGGTTTTAGCAACGGTCAACAGTATATTGCGATAAATACCTTGAGAAATCATATAGCCCACAATCAATAGGCTCATGTTTTCAGGCTCTCCATTGATACCAAATAAAACTAAAACTCCGACAATAATATCCAGTACTCCTCCTTGCATATTAACTAAGAATCCTTGGGCTGTTACGGTTGCTAGTGCATCAATACAACGGAAGATGCCTACAAAAATAACCACCACTGCAATCGCTGGAACCCAAGAAAAATCAGAACTTAAAAGATAAACATCAGGTGCTGTGATGCAGAAAAAGGCAATAACGCAACCTAATAAAATCATGACTGCGCCGCGGGCTGAATACCAACGGGGGCGCGATGAGAACTGGACTAATTCAGCTTTATTGTTTGTTTTTATATTCATAATGTAATGAGCTATTGTTGGGGTTGATATAAGGGTCTATAAAAAATAGGCAACAAAATAGGGTAGGCCGAATAATCAAGCATACCCCTTATGGACGTAACAAATTTAATTAAGTGTTATTTTTAACTATTTGCAAGCTTGTTAGAACCTGCAAAGTATTGAGAAATCATATTTAAATTCATTAGGAATCGATTCGTTAGTATCGTATTCATCTCTTATACCAAATTTAACAGCTAAGCCGTCAAACCAGTCTATGTCATGTATCCATGAGGCGTTGGCTAAATTTCTAAACTCTCCTCCATTGGTAATACTTGGGTAAATATAATTAGAAATGGTAAAGCGTTGTTTAGAGGTGATATGCCACGTTGCATCTAAGCCCATCATTGCCTCAATGTTTTGGTTATTCTCTTGTCCTATAATGGTCCCAGCAGAGTCGAAAAGATCTTTTTCAAATTCAAATACACCGGTTAACCCCGCTCTTGCTGAGAATTCCCATGTTTCTGTTTTAATAAATTGATAGCCTGGCCCCGTTGATACTTGTAAGCGGTGATTCCAATCTTTAAATTTATCGGTATCGAATGTGGTTGAAGCATAGGCAAACCAAGGTCTACCATTAAAAAACCAATCTTTTACTAAGGCAACATGCGCCTGCTTCTCGCTGGCTACGTTATCTTCAGAATTATAAAAATAAAATGATTTAAAATCCCAGCGATGAGCTTTATCTTCATATCTTGAATCAAAACCAACTCGAACTGTTGCATTAACCGCGGTTCCTGATGCACCTTTTATGCCTAATGCAATAGTAGCGTCCCAGTCTTTAAAAACTCCAGTTCCCATAAAACCATCATTAACTTTTTCACCTTTGGCAATAGTGACTGCATTCTCAGCTAATAAAAGATTTTCTTTTGCTTGCAGTACATTTTCTTCTGCGCTATATACCTTATTTTCAGCGGTCTCTACCTTTATTTCGGCTTTAGCTTCAGAATTATCATCAGCCTTATCTAGCTCTTTTTCTGCAGTAGCAAGATCTTTGTGAGCTATTTTTTCATCTTTCTGAGCTTGTTTTAATTCTATTGTAGCGAGACTGACTTGTTCGCCAGCAATTGAAACATTTTGGGCTGTTTGTAATTTAGTTGTCGCTGCTACCAACGCTGCATTAGCGATAACTAGATTTTTTTCTGCAGTCGTGAACCTTTCGCCTGCGGCTAATTCTTTTTGTTCAGCAGCTTTTATGCCGACTCCCGTTGTAAGCAGGGTATCTTTTTTAGTGATGTCTAAGTGTTTTTTAGCATTAGTAACTTCTTCTTGAGCTATCTGTTGATTTTCCTGCGCACCATGTAACTCTAAAGCTGATTGACCTTCAGCACCTTCCTTTACCTTATTAATATTAGCTAGGTTTAGCTCTGGTAAATTACGAATAGCTGATTTTTGGACAGTTTGCTTACCTAAAATAGTATGCGAATAAGTGAGTGTTGTATTCGTTTGCTGAATAATTTCAACAGTGAGTGAATCGCCATTGGTGAGCTGAATTGTTTGGGCGTAAGCAAAGGAAGCGCTTGATGCGAGTAGCACACCGATTAAAAAAAACTGGTTTTTATTCATGAAAAATTATGATTTAAGTATTGAACACGCTATCAATGTAGAGATATATTTTATTGGTAGGCGATTAATTGTACACAGAATCTCTTGTTAAACCTCATGATTTTAATTGGTTTTTGATTTTTTAAAAGATATAAAGTTCAGTGGTTATTTATTATTCTGTTCCTTAAACCGTTCTAGATTTTAAATTGAGTGTTTTATTGATTTGTTAAATTCTTATTTGTAATAGGGAAGATAGAATAACAAGGTTTATGGAGTAATCAGCAAAAACGTTATCAAAGGTAACAGTTTTGAGAGTATAACGGGTAATAGCGTTGAATCCGCCAAATGAACAATCATACGATTGATTTTTGTAATAAGGAGAAGCTGATGGGCTGTTGTGATGATCCAAAAGAACCGGTGAAAATTAATCGTGCTGATTTAGTGCGTGCCCAAGAGCAATATGGTAATTTACTGCGTGATTTTTTAACCAGTGATCCAGAAAATCTTATGTTAAAGCAGTTAAATTCAGCAAATGTCTATTTAATTGAATTAGCGGCGCTTAATGCACATTATATGTCTGTTAGAAAACAGGCAATTAGCTTGCTAGATAAAAAAAGTCTGGTGACTTTACAAGCTATTGTTGATAGAGAGCAAGAGTCGGATATTGCTATATTTACGCAGCAGCATATAGCGGCATTAGAAAATAAAAAAGGTTTTTTTGATAAGGTTTTCAGCTAAGGTGATCAATTTACTCGCTGCCGCATTGTAGGGAACTTTCATTGGGTTTAATGTAGAATGTAAATTGATTTTTAAGGGTTTAGGAACGTGCATGAAATAACTTGAGCAACTTGGAAGTGAGGCTTTAGCCTAGTACTGACTCAGTGCGGGACTAAAGTCCCACTTCCCGTTTGTTAGTTTTATTTCATGCACATTCCTTAAGACCATTAGCTTTTTCCAATAACAATAATAACGAGAGATTTTTACTATGAAATTAATACAACTTTTTTTAGCGGGAACAGTACTTTTATTATCAATGTCTGTTAATGCAGATGTTAAATTAGAAGATAACTCTTTAATTAAAGGTAAGTGGACTTTATATGCTGAAGCAATTGCTCGTCATAAAGAGCAAGTCGAGCTATTTGGTGTATGGGACTTTAGAGATAATGACGTTTTAAATACAGTCACAAGTGATCGTTATGGCCGTACAAAAAATCTTGAGATTAATTTAACTTACAAAATTGAAAATGGTGTGCTTAAAAAACAAAAAACGCCGGGTCGCTCTAAAATGGAAACGTGTAAAGCGGTTGAGTTAGATGACGATAATATGATTTTAAAATGTACTTTTGTACACTTATTCTTTAAGCGTTAGTTTTTCCGCGTAGGATGGGTAGAGCGTCTTTTTGCGACCCGTTAGAGCACGAAGTGAAACCCATCGCACTATACGTAGAGTTGATGATGGGTTTCACTTCGCACCTAAAAAACAGGTGCTACGCTCTACCCACCCTACGAAAAAGTGCAATAAATGCGATATTAAAAAGGTTTATAACAGCCAGTACTTATTGGGATTGGTATTACTCGTCTTTCCAAGTATTTTCACTTAAAAAACATTCTAAGCTTTTTCCTTCAGCCCAATTTTCTAGCTCTAACATCGGTTTTTTGTAAAACTCTTCTACATGGCCCAAACACAAAACAGCAATGGCTTGGCTGCCTTCAGGCATATTTAGTAGAGAGCCTAATTTTTTAGGATCAAATAACGAGACCCAGCCCATACCCAAGCCTTCAGCTCGTGCAGCTAGCCAGATGTTCTGGATGGCACAAGCGGTTGAGGCAATATCCATTTCAGGTAAAGTCCTACGCCCGAAGATATGTTGTTCTCGGTGATTAGGTAGCGCAACAACTAATAATTCCGCGCACTCTAAAATACCTTCTACTTTTAGCTTCATAAAGTCATCTTGACGCTCACCCAGTGCTGCTGCGGTGAGTTGCCTTTCTTCGTCGACTAAATGATGTATTTGCGTGCGTAAACTTAAGTCCGTTATTCTAATAAATCGCCAAGGCTGCATTAAACCAACACTGCCAGCTTGATGCGCGGCATTCAGTAATTTAGCTAAGGTCGCCTCTGGGATTTCTTTATCAATAAAGTGGCGCATATCACGGCGCTCTGCAATGGCGCGATAGACACCTGTAATCTCAGACTCGCTAAACTTATGTTTATCCATAAAAAAGTACCCAACTTATTAAGATGCTTGTTTCTATTAGCTCAACACTTGCACCGTAAACATCACCAGTAACTCCTTGAATGCGTTGCATGGCTAAATAACGAATGAGCATAATCAGTAACAGGCTAGGAAGAATAACGCTTAAGCTACTAAATATAATGCAAAGAATGATAAGGGCGATGGAGATGAGTTGCGCAGTTTTCTTTGGGAAATCGGTAAATAATGCAGAAGCCAAGCCTTTTTCACTGACATAAGGAGCGCTTAACATCAGTAATAAAATACTGGTTCGTCCTAGTATTGGCGCAATCAGTAGGGGTATGAAATGGTTGGGTTGCTGCAAAATAATTTGTAAACTGGTCCACTTTAAAAGCAGCAGTAGCACCAAAATGATGACTGCAATAGGCCCGGCTGCTGGGTCCTTCATAATTTGCAGTGTACGTGTTTTATTATTTAAACCACCCGCCCAAGCATCGCTACAGTCCGCCAAGCCATCTAAATGTAATCCGCCGGTTATTAAAACCCAAACACATAATATTAATGCAGCATTTAATGCATTATGTTGCTCGGGTAAAAAAGAGCTTAGCAAGTAAAGGATTAAGCCGATTAATAACCCTATGACGGGGTAAAAAAGGGGAGATTGCCCTAGGTGTTTATTGGAATAATGAACGGAGAAATTAACAGGAATGCGTGTTAAAAACTGTAGGGCAATAAAAAAAGAATGCAACATGGATTATTTTAAAGGGCGGCCTTCAGAGTCTTCATACATTCTGCCGGTGTAAAGTAAGACACCCTCAACAAAGGGCCATAAATAACCACCACCAAAACTTACGGCAGTGACAACCGTTTGAATTGTGCCCATTTTGTAAAAACCTAAGTACCAACGGTGACCACCAACAAGGCCTGTTAAAGGAAAGAACGCTAATGCCATGGCAATTCTACGTGATTTTACCGCTTCTTTAGGGGGCGTTGGGTAACTGCCTATTAATGTCACCATGCTGGCTGTATCGCCTTCAGCTTCAAATAAAACATTAGAGTCGATGCGTGGGTCAACAGACTCGCTCCAATCATCAAGGTGAAACCCGTAAAATTGCTCATCGAGTTCAATAACACCAGTTTGCGTGCTTTCGTCGTAACTTTTAATTTTTCCGATCATAATGTCTATTCCATAATAAATATAAACGTAATTTTACTCTATCTATTTAGCTTGTGGATGTTTTTCGCTGGCGATTGATTTATACTTTCATTTCGCTAATGAAATAATAGAGAGATAATAATGATAACAAAATCTATAAAGTGGGCTGGATTGGTTGCTGTTTTAGCATTTTCAAGTTCTGCAATGGCGTATGGTTCAAAATACACCAGTGATGGCTGTAAAAAACCACGCTTTAAAAGCTTTGAGCCAGCACCTTATAACCAAGATACAAAACTTGAAGCAGAGGCGGAATCTGAAATCTCTTTTACAGTATCAGGGGATGCAGAGCCAGGTAGTATTCATGTTGTTGCTAAAAAAATCCCTTTAAAATTTACAGCAGAGAATAAAGGGCCTTATTATGAGATCACTGCAAAATTGCCGGCAGAACTATCAGGAAAGTATGCACGAATTAATGTGGATGCAACGGCTATGATGGGCTGTTTGGGTAAAGATGGCTGGTTGATTAAAATTAAAAAAGCAGCGAGTTTAGAAGAGTAATATCAACCCCAATACATTTAGGCTTAAACCTTGATACATAATTATTTTAATATGTGAATAAGGTTTTTCGTAGGATGGGTAGAGCGTTTTTTGCGAAACCCATCAAATCAGCTACGGTATAAATCATCAACACTGAAGAATTAATAGGCGTGGGTTGATGGATTTCATTATGCACCAAAAAGCCGGTGCTAGATTCTAGCCATCCTACGGATTTTTTCCCGGGGTAAGGGAATAAAAAGCGCGTGTGCGCTTTAATAAAGCCGTTTATTTTCCTCTGCTTGCCATGCAGTAAACGGATGTAGTGAATTTGCTAAAGCAATTTGTTGCATAGCAATCTGTCGTTTCTCAGGCTTCTTGGGGACTTCATCATAAATAAAACTATCATCAAATCCCGCAATGGCAGCATCTGCTCGGTTACAAGCAAAATAGACTGCTTTTAATCGCGCCCAGTAAATCGCGCCCAGACACATAGGACAGGGTTCGCAGCTGCTATAAAGCACGCAGTCATTTAATTGAAAATCTTGTAAAATCTGACAAGCGTTACGAATTGCCAAAACTTCAGCATGTGCAGTCGGGTCTAAATTTAAGATGACGGCATTACCGCTACTGGCAATGACTTTGTCATCTTTGCAAATAATGGCAGCAAAAGGCCCACCGCCTATTTTTGTATTTTCTACAGCAAGCGCAATCGCTTGCTGTAAGAAGGCTTCATGACTCATTTTTTATCCTAAACGCGTAGGCGTATATGTAGGTTGGATGAGCTTATCTAGCGTAGCGACGATAACGAAATCCGACATTTTGGATGCATTTAATTGTCGGATTTCGTTTTTTAATGCTGCGCAATAAAAAATCTCATCCAACCTACGACGGCCTCTGAAAATCTGCGCCCTAGAAAACTTTTTATTCTTCATCGTAAAGGTGGGATATTTTTGTACGGATTCCTTTGATGATGAGAATAAGCTTATGAATCGTGGCTTGTTGTTTATCCTGAACTTCTGTAAAACCCTGTATTTTTTCTTCAGCATTGGATAGCTGTTGCACCAAACTATCAATTTGTTCTTGTAGCTTCTCATTATCTGAACTGACGCGTTGCAGCTCGTTTTGTACATTACTTTTTAAATTTCCTGCTTGTTCGACAAATTGATCGAGTTGACCTTGGATTTCATTTTCCAGCTCAGAGACTTCATTTTCTAATGCGGTCATAGGTTCTGAATCACGGGCACTTTCTTGGGCAGGCGTTTCAGGTAGCTCGGAAGTTTCATTTTCAATAGCATCCGCTTCATCGTTTGATGTGCTTTCTTCAGGTTCAGTTTCTTCGATTGGTTGATCTTCATTGCTTTCTTGAATGGCAGTGCTTAAATCAATCTCCATTTCGTCACTTGATAGTTCAACTGCTGTCGCTAGATCTTCGGCATCTATTTCAGTATTTTCAATTTCTTCAGTTGCAATAAGCTCACTATTATCATCTTCTGCAATAATTTCACTTTGCTCTTCTAGGGTAACTTCTTCAAGTTCAGGGGAGATAGGATCTTCATGAATTTCAGTTTCAGCGGGTTCATCGACTGCAAGCAACTCATCAATAGCAGAACGCTCCTCTGGGGTGCTTTCTTCTAAATCTGCAGGATCAATGCCTAAGTTCGCATTGATCATTTCTTCAATACTTGCGGTGTTGATATTGTCTTCATCAGTGCTCATTGATTTTTCCTTTTATTAAGCTATCAGGCTTTAGTTTATTATAGCGGCACTACTTCAATGTATCTTTATTATTGAAGGGTCTATACGAAAAATCAGGCTAGCTATTGTAATGGTCAAGTAAAACAGGGCATCTTTTGTTACCTTATTGATTATGCTTGCTTCGCGTGCAAAATTCTCCATTAGTAGGGACAGACTCGGCTGAGGGAAACTAGCCCACCTTTTGCGCCAAACTTAAAATAAAATCAACTTCAATATTTAACTGCTCAGCGGCTTCAATTTTAGCCTGAATATCGATATTTGCTTTCCATGCAAATGGCGTCATTTGTAATAAAGCAATACGCTGTGCTTTCTCAGGGCAAATGGTATAGCTCAATTGTTGGCTATCAATCATTTTAAAGCCCTCAGGTACATCAATCTCTGTGCTATGTGCTTTGACATCTTGATAGATAAACTCTCTTAGCTGCCACAAATGGCGCGGCCCGGGAGTGACGATTAACAATAGACCTTGTTCTTTTAATAATCGCATGATTTCTTGATCGTTAGACGGTGCATAAACACGGAATATTAAATCAAAATAATGATCGGCATAAGGCATGTTGTTGCTACTCGCTACGATATAACGGGCTTCTTTTTGCTTTTTTGCGGCAGCAATAATGGCATTTTTTGCAATATCCAGACCATGTAGCTCTAAATCTGATGAGTACTTACTTAAAGCAGAGATTTGACGGCTGTAATAACCTTCTCCGCAGCCCATATCTAAAATATGCATACTTGAATCAGGCGCGTAATGCTGGTCAATGTAAGCTGCTAGTGCTTTTGCTAAGGGCAGATAAAAGTCAGCCTCAAGAAAATCACGCCGAGCAATCATCATTGCTTTGCTATCTCCCGGTTCTTTCGATTTTTTATGCTGAGCCGGTAATAAATTTAAGTAACCTTCTTTGGCGACATCAAAATGATGATTGTTCGGGCACAAATAAGATTTTTTGTTTTCCGTGGGTTCTAGTGAATCTTGGCAAATGGGGCAGAGGTAAGCTAGGTTTTTAAATTGAGTCATGGTTTTTACTGATAAATAGCACTGTTAGTAATACGTTGATCTATTTTTTGTAACATAAATTGATATTGAGGGCTGTAAATGGAGTGATAGTCTTTTTTAAATTCAGCGGCGCTTAGGTTTTCAGGTAAATCTTTAATGGTTGGGATGAACTCGCTGTAGTGTAATGAACGGCTCATTTTTTTTTGTAATAAACGGGCTGTTTTGGTGGATTCGGTGGCAAATGAGCCAAAGTGAATGCCTGCTTTGTCGGCGGCTAAATCGACAAAACTAAAACCACTGTGTTTTTTAGCATCATTAATTTCTTTTTCTGTGCTTAGCATTTGCGCTAAATTTGGGTTACTTGAAATAGATAAAGCGGCAGCGCCCATAAAATGCTGTGTAATATCTTGGCGTTTATAAGCATAAGCGGGTAAATAGTCTTGCCTTAAATGTCTCGAGTGATTGACGTATTGATTGGCAACTAAAATAACAAATTTATTTTCATCAATAGGGTTATTATTTTTGGAGCGTTTTTCCGCCAGTAAGAATAAAGGCTGAAGAATCTCATTAAGGGATAAAAGCCAGTCTGGGTTATGTTGCAACAAACTAAGTTGCAGTTGTTTTTGGTATGCGTTTAAGGCTTCTACATTAACATTAGAAAATAATAAGAACTGTTGTAGTGTCCCTAGTGAATTTTTAGGCAGCTGGAAGCTAATATGTAACTGCTTATTTTGCAAACTAATAGAATTTAGATTTTGCATGATAATATCTAAATAGCGCTGAAAGGGACTTAGTTTAAGCGCGAAACTTAACAAATGTTCAGCATAAAATTCAGGGATATTTAATGAACCCAAGGATAATTTAGTGATTTTTATAGATTTTTTTGTTGGGAAAAGCACCCGAAATTTGAGGTTAAAGCTGCGCTGAAAAAACTGGATATAAGTAAAGTGAAAGCGCACTAGCACATGAATGCTTTGCTCTTTTAATAACAGATAAGATTGGCTTTTGGTGTAGCTATTTAATAAATAACGACTGGCAACATTGAGATCACGCTCAGTAAAGGCGATTTTTATCTGCTTGCCTTGAGTTTGTTGATTTGCAGAAAGTATATTTTTTGCGCGTTGAATATCGGCATTGCTTAAATTCCATTCAACGAGAGGGCTGTCAATAGGACTGCTGATTAGCCAAAAGCAACTTACTACTAGTAAACATAAAAGGAGTAATGAGTAGCTAATGGCGCGCAACATGTCTTTAACTAATGTCTAAAGTAAAATTAGCTTTTTTTAAATAGGCCTGTTCTTGTTGTAAATCAGCATGGGTGAGTGGTGCATCAGCCAGCCAATTATCGAGAAAGGTTAATTGCATGCGTTTTTTAGATAAGCTGATTTTAAAGTCAGGCAAGGCGCTGTAATTACGATTTCTTTGTAATAAAACGGCTAAACGAAAAATAATTACCATATAGAAAGAGGACTTATTCCAGGGAGGGGGTAACTCGGCAATCTTTTTTAACGGGATTTTTTTGCGGTGAGATAAGACTAAAAGGGATAAGAGGTTTTGATTTTGTTGTGAAAAGCCTGATAAATCACCATGTTTAATAATATAAGCACCGTGTTTATGGTATTGGCTGTGTGCAATATTACGACCAATTTCATGGAGTTCAGCAGCCCACAAAAGTTTCTGCAGCATGCTTTTTGATTGCGCTCCCAGAAAAGGCTTTACTTGGTCAAATAAGTTGCTAATGGTACTTTGGATAAGTTCAGCTTGATTGGTGTCTGTATTGTAATGTTTGGCGAGGGTAGTCACGGTTTGGGAGCGAACATCATGATTTGATAAACGTCCTAAGTGATCATAAATAAGCCCTTCACGTAAAGCACCATCCGAGACGCTCATCGTTTCAATACCCAAACTGATAAAGGTCGCATACAGAATGACAAAGCCGCCGATAAAAACAGGTAGGCGGTCTGGGTCTAAACCCTCTAATTTTAATTCTGAAATATGCTGGCAGTTTAAGATATGACTTTTTAGCTGCTCTAAACCCTCTAGGCTGATGCCGCCCGGCGTCCATTGCTGGGCAACTAAGACTTTACGAATAGCACGAATACTGCCTGATGCGCCAATGGCTTCATCCCAATGTTTGCTAGTAAATTGTTTTTTATCACCACGTAATCGATGGTTTACAAATAATAGCGCCGATTGTAATTTTTGTTGATTAATCGATCCATCGGCAAAAAATTGATTGCTAACCGTCACACAGCCCATGCGTAAACTTTCTTTTTTTGCAATGCTGTCATTAGTACCAATAATATACTCGGTACTACCGCCACCAATATCCATCACTAAACGACGCTGTGCATTGCTTTGTAAGCTATGTGCAACGCCTTGGTAAATTAACCGCGCTTCTTCGATACCTGAAATAATATGAATCGGGTAGCCGAGTGCATTTTCTGCATGGTGTAAAAAATGAGCTGCATTTTTAGCGGTACGTAAGGTGTTGGTACCCACAATATGCACATTGTTTTCAGGAAAGCCTTGAATACGCTGACCAAATCGTTTTAAACAAGCGAGCGCTCGTTCTTGGGTAGCTTCATCGAGAATGTTTCTCTCATTTAGGCCAGAAGCAAGCCTGACCATTTCTTTGATGCGGTCAATTGTTTTTAATTGCCCATCAGTGACACTACAAATAATCATATGAAAACTATTAGAGCCAAGGTCAATAGCGGCAATTAGTTCTGGTGCTGGTTCGGTGATGTTTGTCAAAGGCTTATCTGCTATAGTTGTAATCTTTTTCTTAATGTAACGCATTTCTACTGCAACGTTAAGTCTGTTTGCTTTTTTTGCATGTAAAATAGTGAACTAAACCTGACTTTATAAAGGCTAAGTAACGGAAATGAAAGCATTATCAATTCGACAATTAAAGAAAACCTATGCAAGTGGTTTGACGGCAGTGAAGGGGATTGATTTAGAGGTTGAAGAGGGTGATTTTTTTGCATTATTAGGTCCTAATGGCGCGGGTAAATCGACTACAATTGGTATTATTAGCTCTTTAATTAATGCTAGCAGTGGTGAGATTAAGATTTTTGGTGCAGATTTACAGCGCGAAACGCAATTAGCAAAAAGCTATATCGGCTTAGTTCCCCAAGAAATTAATTTTAATCAGTTTGAAACGGTTTTCAATATCGTTATGAATCAAGCAGGTTATTATGGAATGCCCAAAAAAGAAGCGTTAAAGCAAACCGAATATTGCTTAAGGCTCATGCAGTTATGGGACAAAAAAGATACCGTTTCTAGGCGCTTATCAGGCGGGATGAAGCGCCGCGTTATGATTGCCCGCGCGATGGTTCATAAACCGCGACTATTGATTTTAGATGAGCCAACCGCTGGCGTGGATATTGAAATTAGGCGTTCAATGTGGGAAACCCTAGAAGAAGTCAATAAACAGGGCACGACCATTATTTTGACCACACACTATTTAGAAGAAGCAGAAACCTTATGCCGCAATATTGCCATTATTAATCAGGGTGAAATTGTAGAAAATACCGACATGCAAAGCTTATTAGCGCGCTTAGATGAAGCGCATTATATTTGTGATACAAAAGAGGTATTACAAACAGTACCTGTTATTTCAGGCTATAAAATAGAACGCGATAATGATTATCAATTCTCTGTTTCAGTTTCAAAAAGTGATGGCTTAAATGCTTTGTTTAAAGGACTATCGGAAGTAGGGATAGAAGTATTGAGCTTAAAAAATAAGTCCAATCGCTTAGAACAGTTATTTTTAGATTTAATTAATCAGTAGGCACGAAAACCATGCGAATTCATTCTTTACCCGCTCAACTCGTTAATCAAATTGCCGCAGGGGAAGTGGTAGAAAGACCTGCTTCGGTAGTTAAAGAGTTGGTTGAAAATTGTTTTGATGCAGGTGCCACACAGGTGAGTGTTGAGATTGAAAAAGGCGGTGCTGGTTTAATTAGAATACGCGATAACGGCTGTGGCATAGAAAAAGAGGATTTACCTTTAGCTTTAGCGCGTCATGCAACCAGTAAGATTCAATCGCTGCAAGACTTAGAAAAAGTGATGACTATGGGTTTTAGAGGCGAAGCGTTGCCGAGCATTAGTTCTGTCTCCCGTTTAAGCCTTATTTCGCGTGTAGAAAATAGCCAATGTGCTTGGCGCGTTCAGGCGGATGGCACAGAAGAAGACTTAGACCCACAGCCCGATCCGCATCCATTAGGAACGACTATAGAAGTGTGTGATTTGTTTTATAACACACCGGCACGACGTAAATTTTTAAAAAGTGATAAAACTGAATTCTCACATATAGAAACCTTATTTAAACGCATGGCATTAAGCCGTTTTGATATTGGATTTGAGTTGAAAAATAATCAACGCGAAATCTTTAATTTTAAAGCGGCAGTAAGCGAAACTGAACAAGCGCAACGGGTGGCTAAAATATTTGGTGCTGCCTTTTTAGATAATGCCATTGCTTTAGATTTTGCAGCATCGGGTATGCGCTTGCATGGCTGGGTTGCGCTGCCGACGTTTTCGCGTAGCCAACAAGATATGCAGTATTTCTATGTCAATGGACGTTTGATTAAAGACCGCTTAGTCACTCATGCGATTAAACAAGCTTACCAAGATGTTTTATTTAGTGGCCGTCACCCTGTTTACGTTTTATATTTAGAACTTGACCCTAGTTATGTTGATGTTAATGCACATCCACAAAAATTAGAAGTCCGCTTTAGAGAAGGGCGTACCGTACATGATTTCTTATTTAAAGCACTGCACCGTTCTTTAGCGGATGTTAGACCGAAGGCAGCAGAAAAAGAACCCGATAATGTCGCAAATGTAGTTGAATTCACGCCTTTACCTGCAACAGAACGCCCAGAAAGAATACCGCAACCGTATCAGCCCAAAGCAGCGCCGACCCAATCAGCATTGCCGTTAAATGTTGATGCACAGATTGAAGCCTATACTAAATTGGTTGCGCCGGAAAAATCAGTAGCTATACAAGAGCCAGCACAGCAGTCCTTTGTTGAATTACCTAAAGCAGAACTGGCACCGCCTTTAGGCTATGCGATTGCACATTTACACAGTGTTTATATACTTTCAGAAACTGAAAATGGCATTATTTTAGTGGATGCGCATGCGGCACATGAACGCATTACCTATGAGCGCTTTAAGCTGCAATACCACCAAGGCAATGTGCCATCACAGCCATTGCTATTGCCTATTCAAGTGCAAGTTAACAGTGCCGAAGCTGATTTAGCTGATGACCAACAAGCATTTTTTATGGCACTGGGTTTTGAATTAAATCGTATGGGGGAAGAAACCTTAGTCGTGCGCTCCAGCCCTGTTTTGTTATCGGGTATTGATGTTGCTGGGCTCATTAAAGATGTTTTAGCGGATATTATCGAGCACGGTATGAGTGCGCGGGTGCAAGAGCAAAGTAATGAGATTTTAGCAACCATTGCATGTCATGGCTCAGTGCGTGCTAATCGTCATTTAACAGTACCAGAAATGAATACTTTATTACGCGATATGGAAAAAACAGAGCGTAGCGGGCAATGTAATCATGGGCGGCCGACATGGGTAGAGTTAAGTAAAAAAGAGCTAGATGCGCTTTTTTTAAGAGGACAGTAAGTTATATGAATGCCCAAGAAACTTTTCCCCCCGCCATTTTTTTAATGGGGCCGACTGCCTCAGGAAAAACTGCTTTATCCATTGAACTCGCCAAAAAATTTAATGGTGAAATTATTAGTGTTGATTCAGCTCTGGTTTTTAAGGGTATGGATATAGGCACAGCAAAACCGGGTTTAGAAGAAAGGGCGGGTATTGCTCATCATTTAATTGATATTTTAGATCCGGCTGATAGTTACTCTACCGGTGAATTCAGAAAGCAAGCACTGGCATTAATGTCTGATATTACCAAGCGTGGAAAAATCCCCTTATTAGTGGGCGGGACGATGCTATATTTTAATGCTTTGTATCACGGGCTGGCTGAACTGCCGAGCGCTAATGCTGCTTTACGAAAACAGTTAGATGAAGAGGCGTTGCGGATTGGTAAACAGGCAATGCATGGGCAGTTAAAACAAATAGACCCTGTTGCTGCGGCGCGTATTCATCCCAATGATCCGCAGCGTGTTCAGCGAGCGCTAGAAATTTATCAGCTGACGGGCAAATCAATGACCCAACACCATGCCGACGCTAACGCAACGCCTATCCCTTATCAAAAAATTAAATTAGTCATAGCGCCACGAGATAGAGCAATATTGCACCAGAAAATTGCCTTACGATTTGCACAAATGTTAGAAAATGGCCTAATTGATGAGGTGCAATCCTTATACCAAAGAGAAGATTTAAATACCAATCTCCCCGCTATTCGTGCAGTGGGCTATCGACAAGTATGGGAATATTTAGCAGGTAATATTAGTTATGCCGAGATGCAAGAACAAGGCACCGCTGCAACCCGCCAATTAGCAAAACGTCAATTTACATGGCTGCGTAAAGAAGTGGATGCGCAGTGGTTTTATACCGAAGAAGTCGATGTTATTGAGCAAGCCTGCGATTATTTAGCCGCACAAATTTGAGTGATAGCAAGTCAAATAAATACTCTTTTTGTAGGATGAGTAGAGTGGTGCAGCTGTTTTTTTAGCTGTACAGTGAAATCCATCAATCCCATGTAAAACGTTAACGTTATATCTCAGTCTTAAAATCCCCCTTTTTTTTAAGTATTGCATTAGTTTCTTTTTTACGTAGAATCAACCTTCCATTTTCTGGTCCCAGAAGGATAGTCAGTCCTGAAGGGTTAAAAGGGAAGTTTGGTGCGGATTTTTCCAATGCCAACGCTGCCCCCGCAACGGTAAATAAGTTTTAAGAATTATCGACAACCACTGTGCTTAGCATGGGAAGGTGATAGTTTATTATTTGTACTTATAAGCCCGGAGACCTGCCTGAAAATTGTTATTTGCTGCAGCGGAGGGCTGTAGATGAAATAAATTTAGCTTTTTGCTGTTTATTCATTTGTATTTCCTCGGTTGTGTTTTTTTACACTTTTTGCGCGGGCGGCGCAGAGGATATTATGAATAAAATTTTTATTGTCAGCCCTTTATTACTTAGTTTACTTCCAAGCACTTCATTTTCTGAAGAGGCTACTAAAGAGAACACTCCTGAAAAGACCTTAATACTTGCACCTGTCACGGTGACAGCAACGCGTAGTGAGCATAAATCCACGAGTTCTACGACGGTGATTAGTCGTCAAGATATTGAACGTAAACAAATTCGTACGATTGAAGGTGCTTTACGAGGTGTCGCAGGGATTAATATATCGAATAATGGTGGCGTGGGTAAACAGACTTCAATTTATTTACGTGGAACAGAATCAGATCATATTTTAGTACTGATTGATGGTGTTCGTGCTGGTTCTGCAACATCAGGCGCGGCTGCTTGGCAACATATACCCGTTAGTGAAATTGATTCAATTGAAGTGGTGCGTGGTCCCAAATCTAGTTTATATGGTGCTGATGCGATTGGTGGGGTGATTCATATTCACACACGTAATGCATCGAATGCTAAAGCAAAAATTAGCCCTACCTTTTCTGTCGGTGGTGGAAGCTATGGACACTATAAAGTGCAAGGCGGCGTTTCAGGAAAAGTAGGTAAGGCTTGGTATAACCTTAATGCAAGTCATGAACAAACAGAAGGTTTTAATTCATGCGCAGGCGCATTGAGTTACGGCTGTTTTACCGATGAGCCAGATAGAGACGGCTATGAAAGCCATGCGGCATCTTTTAGGTTAGGCTACCAGCTGACAGATTGGTTAAGTCTGGAAGGGCATACACTATATAGTGGTGGTTCAACGGAATATGATGGCAGTTTTCAAAATGAAGCCGATTATACTCAGCTGATTTATGGTGGGAAAGCCGTTATTCAGGCTTTAGATTTTTGGAAAATTGATTTATCGGCAGGAGCAAGCCAAGATAAATCCACTAATTTTCTGAATGGACTTAAGCAAGGTGTCTTTGATACTCAAAGAGTTTCATTTTCAGCATTAAATAATTTTACGCTGACACCAGAGCATGTATTTTCATTAGGCTATGACTTTTTAGATGACTCTATTGAAAGCTCAAATACTTATGCAGAAACCTCGCGTAATAACCATGCTGTTTTTATTCAATACCAAGGGGAGTTTTTGCAAAACCAAGTTCAAGTCGCTTATCGTAGTGATCATAATGAGCAATTTGGGCAAAATAGTACTTGGAATGCTTCTTGGGGTTATGACTTTAATAATGGCATTTTAGTTTCAGCTTCTTATGGCACAGGCTTTAAAACGCCTACCTTTAATGAGCTATATTACCCAGGGTTTGGTAATAGTCAGCTAAACCCTGAAAAATCAGAAAGTTATGAGATTGGTGTTAAGGGTGATCATGATAAATGGAATTGGTCATTAAATGGTTATTTAACGAACATTGATAATATGATTGCTTATGACAGCAGTATTTTCTTGCCAAACAACTTAAGCAAAGCACAAATTATGGGCATAGAAGCTATGGTTGGGGGGCGCATTTATGAATTTGATGTTCAGCTTAATTACAATGCGCTAGATCCAAAAAGTAAAGATGCCGCGACAGATGGTCATGTTTTAGCACGACGAGCACAACAGCTTTTCCGTATTGATGTGGATAGACAGATTGGTGATGCAAGTATTGGAACCACAGTTAATTTTGAAGGCCGGCGCTTTGATGATCTAGCAAATACGCGTGAAATTTCTGCGTTTGTTACTTGGGATTTGCGAGCTGAATACCAACTGTTAGAGCAGTTTACTTTACAAGGTTCGGTTGATAATATTTTAAATACTCAGTATCAAACGGCTTCGGGGTATAATTCGGCAGGCGTTACTGTTTTTGTCAATTTTAAATATGCACCACAACTTTAAGAGGTTTTTATGGATCAAATACAACAAAATAAAAAATATATAGCACTGAGTGCATTAGCATTACTGATGGCGGTCACGCGCTCAGATCATTTTGGTAGTGCGCTTAGCCTACCTGATGCAACATTAGCAGTCTTCTATTTAGCGGGTATTTTTACCGGTGGAATAATGAGTTTTGTTGTATTGTTAGCAGAAGCGGCTTTATTAGATTATGTTGCAATTACGCACTGGAATGTAAGTGATTACTGTATTTCACCTGCTTATGTATTTTTAATTCCTACTTATGCTGCTACTTTTATAGCGGGGCATTGGAGCAAAAAATACACGAGTTTTAAAGTAACTGATGTCAGTATTCAGTTTGCTTTATTAGTGGTATCAGCAACCATTGCTTTCTTTATTTCTAATGGTGGTTTTTATGTATTTTCAGGTAAATTTCCTGATTTATCATTAATAGAATATGCTGAGCGCGTTGCAAAATACTATCCTGCTTATGTTAGCTCTACATTAATTTATAGCTGCGCTATTTTAGCGGCGACTAAAACATTTAATATGTTGAATAAAGAAAAAGAAAGCTCTGAAGTATTGAGTTAAATAGATTTTTCGTAGGATGGGTAGAGCGTCTTTTTGCGAAACCCATCATTTTACGCATAGGTATCTAAACATCTTTTTCATCATATAATAAGCCAAAACTCTGCATCAGCAGGCAGTCGGTACGCAGGTCTTTAGCCTGCTTTCATGAGTGCAGGCTAAAGACCTGCGTACCAGTCACTGATGAATCCCCTGCCCAATTTTACAAAAATGTGTATGTGCTTACACGTTTTTCCTTTATTGCTTATTGATGTTTTTTAAGTGACGTTTTGCATAACCTCGTAGCCAGAACCAAATGCCACTGATAGCAAGAAATATTAATAATACCCCTGATAAATCGATCAAATAAACACCGTATTGGCCAAAAAACCGGCCGCTGTGTATATCTAAAATAACGCGTTCAAGGTCTAAAATCTGTTCACGCGAGTCTTGTTTTAATTCTTCAGAAATAGCTGTAGGTAAAGGGCTTTTACTTGACCAATGCTGTGGTTGAAACTTACTTTCTTGCCAAGAAAGTAATTGATCTTTACTGCTATAAATTCTTTGTTGTGCTTGTATGAAAATAAGCGCATTTTGGTGGCCAATTTTTTCTAAACCTGGTTTCGCTATCGACTCAATTAAGTCGCCTTCAATGGTCAATAAAACAAGACGGTGACGGAAGGCTGCGACAATAAAATCAGCAGTAATAATTGCGCCAATTAATGGTTCAGTTGAGGTGAAAATAGCTTTATTATCTAGGTAAATGTTTTGTTCTAATTGTGTTAACCAATGTTTTTGTAGGGGAAAGCTTTTTGTATGTGTCGAGCTGGCAATGCCATACCAGTCTAAAATCACGGGTGATTTGATAAAGTGCTGATCCAGCTTTAGTTCGCTTGTATGGTTGAGAGCGATGCCGGTAATAGATAACATGATAGTTATTAGGCTAACAGCAAAGCCTATATGACGGTGTCCTTTATATAAGAGTTTAGAAAAAGAACGTTTTAATTGTTTCATTGATTGAGCTGCTGGTTAAAAAATAATGCCAGCATAGCAGTCTTTTTTAACGCACGCACGGATAAGGTCGCACCTGAAATGCCATCAATAGTTTGGCTAAGGGAATTATCAGCTTTAAGCCCAAGCGATTTAAATTGATCGGTAAAAAAACTGTGTTTGACTTCCCAGCCTCGGCTTTCTTTAAATTCTAAAACCTTTAAGGTCTGAATTTTATTATCTTGAATAACAATGCCCACAGTAATCAGCTGAGTCTTGCCAATTTCATGGAGTATCCAAACCGTTTTGTCTGCCACCTGCCAATAACGAGTACGCATAAAACCAGGTTTATGTTGCAGAATAGTCGCCACTGTTTTTTTTAGTGTAGGGGTAATCCAAAAGGATTGAGGGGCAGGGACTTGGTTGGGGAAGGCTTCTGCAATAAAATCTTCGGGGCTTTGGTATTGTGTTGCAAAAGCTGTATTAGAAAGAGCAGCCATCAGAAATAATAAATAAAATTTAGTCATAATGTAGGCGCCTGAATTCAGGGTAGAAGAAAGGGTTGTAAATGAAAATTAATGTAGGGTACGCAATGCGTACCCTACTATATTAAGTGCGTAGCTTAAAAATTATACCCGATACCAAGGTCAAACCCTGTTTGTTTAAATTCTTTACCTGTTGTGTGTTTTTGAAAGTAATCAAATTTAAGCACAACATTTTCATGAACCCAGTAGTTAAAACCTAACTCCCATTTATTAAAATGTTTCTTAGTGCCTTTATAATAAGTAAGTTCTTGATAGCGAGAATACACACCGATATCACCAATGGGTGTCGCTTGGCGATAAGCCGGCTCTACATACCAACCATCTTGATGAGCGGCATCTTGAATCGTAGTATCAATATCCCAGCGAGAATAGAGTGCTTTAGCACTTAATTGACCTGGGCCAACAGGGTAGCTATAAATAGCGTGGACTTCGGATAGCACACCACCATTAACGTCATTGCTGCCTTCTTGATCCATATCTATTTGGTAATTCACATTTAAGGCGACTTCTAAACCAGGTAAACCGGTATATTTTGCTCCACCATAAACAGCGCCGCTTTTCATGCTTTGCTTGGATATCTTTCCACGGCCTCCGCGAATATAGCCATCTTCAGCATTTAAGCCTGAACTTAGACCACCGTGTAGGCTAATGCCGTTAGAGAAATTATATTGACCACCTAGCCCCGCTTCCCACCATGTTGTTGGAATGATGTATTTTTCTACATCATTACGCTCTACACCGTAAAAAGCCGTCGGTTCGTGTGTTTCATTCATAATACCGATAGGAATTAAGAACAAACCGGCTTTCAGGCTCGCTTGCTCGGTGACATCGTATTCTATATAAGCTTGCTCTAGTTCAATTTCACCTTCCCAACCATCTTGCCCACTCGCTATACTATGTTCTAACTCTAATTCGGAGAAAAACCTTAGTTTATCGGTAAATTCATGGCCAAAGAAAAGTACAAAGCGGTGAAAATCAATTTCATCTTTAACTTGCCCTGCATCTTTTGAATCGTAGTTATTGTAATGTAACTCACCATAACCACCGATAGTCGTTTTGTCGTACCACTTGTCACCTGATGGTGTTGATGTCTCTACTGCATCACTGACAGTTTCAACGGCGGCGGTATTATTTTTAACTTGTTGCTCAGTCGTATCAATCTTTTCTTTTAGCTCAGTATTCTTTGATTTTAGCTGATTGTTTTCATCGCTTAACTTTTTAAATTCAGCTGCTTGCTGCATTTTATAAGCCTCAAATTGTTGTGCTAATTCATCAGTAGTTATTGCGTGAGCTGGCATTGTTGCGCTAATGGCACTGACAAGTACCAAGGTTTGGAAAGGTATTTTTTTCATGGGAGCACTCAGAGAAAGAAAAGATGTACTTATATTAATCTAAGTGAGAATGATTATCAATTGTATTTTTAAAAAAACAATACTTTTAAAGAGGTGGGGGGATAGAGCTAGGCTGTCGAAAAGATCTGCTTATCAAGAAGGTATGTGTATGGTTTCACCACGTTATACCTGATTATTGCTTACAAAAAATAGAACATGATAGGGGGTGCTGAGGAACGAAGCGTATCAATAGCCGCTGATGCGCCTCCTGCGTCGGCAAAACCTATGTCAACGTGCTTAATTGAATGGGAGCAATAATATTTTTGGGGGGAGGTTGTTAATGACTCACCATGTCTGTCATTGTTTTAAAATTAGCCTTTAATTCGTCTATACCTGCACGGGCGGCTTGAATATCTCCCTTTAAATAAAGATCTTGCAAGGTATGCGCTTGGGCGTGTAATTCAGTGTGTGTTTGCTCTAATTGAATAAGTATTTCTTTAGCAAATAACTGTTCGATTTTTTCGCGCTTTATCCAATGGGCACAATGACAGCGTGTGCTTTTCATGATGGGCCATGAATCGATTGCATCAGGTTCTGCTTGAATGTTATTGAGTAATTTATTTTTCCACTGATTAGCAACGAGTTGAAAGGAGAAGGCTTTACTTTCTTTAGCACTCTGGAGTTTATTACCATACCGTTGCCACTCAGTGTTTGGGGTGTAGTGATTTAACCAAGCTTCTACTTCATTTGCTGGCATCGGTTTAGCAATGCCGTAACCTTGGGCTAGATGGCAATCTAGCATAAGTAATAATAAACCATGCTCTGTTGTTTCCACGCCTTCAGCGATAACGGTACGATTAAATGCGTTAGCAAGGCCAATAATGCCTTCAATAATCGAATAATCACTCGGGTCATCGAGTACATCGCGTACAAAGCTTTGATCAATCTTAATGGTATTTGCGGATAGGCTTCTTAAGTGTGTTAACGATGAATAACCTGTACCAAAGTCATCAAGGGCAATATTGACACCTAGTGCATTTTGGCAGGTACTAATAATTTTTTGAATGGTTTGTACATCACCTAAGGCACTGCTTTCAAGTATCTCTAGTTGTAAAAATTCCGATTTAACGCTTAGGTGTTGAGCGAGTTCATTCTCTAGATTAGTAATGAAATGACTACTTTGTAAGTGATAAGAAGCAATATTAATACTCACTTCAAGAATAATGCCTTGTTTTTGCCAAGTGTCTAATTGTGCTAAAGCTTGGCTAATGACCCAGTTACCAATTTTAATTTCTAGCTGGGTGCTATCGATTAAAGGCAAAAAATCAAGGGGAGGAATAATTCCTTTTTCTGGGTGTATCCAGCGAATTAACGCTTCGGCACCGAAGACCTCCCCCGTTACCATATTGACTTTAGGTTGATAATATAAAGTCAATTCATCGTTTAAGAGTGCTTGTTCAATCTCAGTTAAGCGATGATGTTTGTAGATTATTTCTTGATCCTGAGTTGCATTAAATAAATGAAATTGATTGCGCCCTAGCCGTTTTGATTGGTACATCGCTTGGTCTGCATGACGAAGTAAGGTATCAATATCGCCCATATCGGAAGGGTATAAAGTAAAACCACTCGAAGCAGAAATGGAGTGTTTTACATTATTAATTAAATAAGGTACCGCAAGAGACTGGTGTAAGCGTTGCAGTGTTTGCTCGCATTGAATGTTTGATTTGATGTCATTTAATAGTAAAGCAAACTCATCTCCTCCTTGGCGAGAAACGGTGTCTTCTTCTCGGATACAGAGATTAATGCGGTTAGCGACTTCAATTAATATTTGGTCGCCTACTTCATGGCCATAGTTATCATTAATAGGTTTGAATTTATCTAAATCAAGAAAGCAGACAGCCAGTTGCGTTTTTGCGCGTTTACTATGGGCAATGGCTTGATGAAATCGATCTACAAACAGGCTGCGGTTAGGCAGTCCTGTGAGTCGATCATAATGTGCCATAAGGGTAAGTTCTTCTTGCTGCTTTTTGCTTTGTGTTACATCAGTAAACATGCCCACATAATTAATGACTTCATGGTTATCATTTGTTAAAGCAGAAATATTGAGTGACTCAGCATAAAGTACGCCGCTTTTTGTGCGGTTCCAAATTTCGCCCTGCCAGTAGCCATGATCATTAATAATGTGCCACATTTCAGCATAAAACTGCGGGCTTTGTTTACCCGAGCTTAATATTTTAGGGTTTTTTCCTATGATTTCTTCACGGCTGTAGCCAGTAATATGACAAAAAGCAGGGTTGACATCAATAATCATAGAGTTAGTATCGGTAATCATGATGCCTTCATGCGTATCACTGAAAACACGTGCGGATAGTTTTAATTGATCTTCGGTTTGTCTACGCTCTATTTCTAAAATAACTTGGCTGCATAAATCTGTGATTGCTTGTGCAAAATCCTGCTCCTCAATTAACCAATCTCGTTGGGAACCTATTTGTTCATAACAAATAACACCCACTATTTTTCCTTGAATGCGGATGGATTGATCCATTAAAGAAGTAATGCCAAGGGGTTTTAAATAGCTTTCGATACATTCCTTGGTTGCGGGGTGAGTTAGTACATCATCAACTAAAATACTGCCGCTTGCTTCTAGGGATTTAAAATAGCCTGGATAATCTTTGGTTTCTAAGACTAATTCATCATGAGACAGCACGCCTCGGCTATAGATGGATTGACAGATTAGCTGACTTTTATTTGTATTGAATAACCAAATACTGATTCGAGGTATTTGTAATTGCTCGGCGGTTATCTTGATAATGTTATCAAATGCTTCAATCTTACTTGAATAAGGTTTTTTAGAAATATTTATGAGTACTTCTTTGTTTTGTATTAGTTTTTGTTGGTTTTGGTGTAATTTTTCTTCTCTGAGTTTACGTTCAGTAATATCGAATAAAGTAATAACTCGCAGGTTTTTGCTTTCAATGTCAGATTTTTGTATCATTGTTACATCAATGACAATATGACGCATACTTCCATCTTTACAATGGACTTCTACTTCAGTCGGTTCAAATTTATGCTGATATTTGTCATACATTTGTTGGTTGTGTCGCCACAATTGCTGAATACTTTCACGATAATAAGGGTCAGGATAGGCTTTTGGCCACCATTCAGCAAGTGTTGGAATATCTTCCAGTGTGTAGCCAAAAGTATGCACAAAAGCTTGGTTTAAGTAAGTAACATTGAGGTCTGAGTCATTAATTGCTTGTGGAACGGGAGATGCATCAAGAATTGACTGAAGTTGTTTTTCACTATTGGCAATAATTTTTTTTGATCGTTTAAGGTGGTAGCCACGAAAAATAAAGGTGAGAAAAATAGCTGAAATAACAAGACTAATTGCTAATAGGGTGCGGGAGGTGACTCCAGTCTGAACCGTTAGTCCCATCCATTTTTTTTCAATGGACTGCCGTTCTTGACGGGTGATGTTATTGAATGCTTTGTGCAGAATGGAAAGTAACTCAGGATGGGACTTGATGACTCCCGCGCGATAGCGACTGAAATTACCGGTTTCACCTGCAAATTGTAAATTTAATAAACCAGATTTTTTTATTGAATAATCAGCAAAGGCGGCATCTCCAACGTAGGCATCGACCTCTCCTGTGGATACTTTTTTTAGTGCTTCGCTCGTCGTATCAACTAATAATAATTTTATTTTAGGGTAATTAGTCGATAGCCTATCATAGGTAAGGTAGCCTTTTTCAACAGCAACCGTTTTGCCGCGTAGCTTTTTTAGTGAACCAATGTAACCATTGCGATTGGCATTAATAATAACTCGAGGATTGCTGATATAAGCTTTAGTAAAATTAAGATATTCTTGTCTTTGTGGGCTTTTGTTTAAGCAAGATACTAGATCTATTTCACCATTTTTTGCTAGCTTAAGAATTTCAGGCCAAGATTTATTTTTTATAATTTCAAATTTAACGCCTAATCGTTCTTCTAATAGCCGCATATAATCAGCCGCTAAACCCACGTAATTCCCTTTTTTATCTACCCATTCATAAGGTGCAAAATCACGACCAATTCCCACGCGAATAATTGGGTGTTTTTTTAACCAAGCTTTTTCTTTGGTTGATAAAATGATGGGAGAGGTACCGGTATCGCTGTGAATAAACTTTTTTAAGTTAATATCGCTTAAAGGAGGGGCTAAATTTAAAGATGCATAAGTATTAGCGACTCGCCTTAAGCGGTTGACATTAATTTCTCCTAAGGGGATCACGTCAGGTAAAATGAGTTTTCTTGTTTCTTTTGCTTCATAGCGCAAGGTCTCAATGCTGGATTGGCTATGGTATTTATTTTTTAGAAGATAAATTAATTCTTCGGGGTTAGAAAGTGCGTATTGCCAGCCTTTAAGTGAAGCGCGTTTGAAACGATCTGCACGCTGAGCATGATTTTTAAGTTCGATTTGGCTGGTATATAAAATATCGCCATAAAAATCAAAACCATAATTTTGCGGGTTAATAATATTGAGTTTTATCCCTTGAGATTTAAGGGTAAAGGGCTGATCTGTTAGGTAGGCGGACATAATATCCGTTTGATCATTAATTAATTCGTCAGATCTAAAGCTGGGAGGAACTTCAATATAGTCTTGTTTGCTCAAATCTGCATCATTTAGCATAGCAGTTAAGGGTGCGTCATCCTCCGTTGTGCCATCAAACATAATACGTTTACCTGCCATTTCATAAGGGCTGATAATGCCAGAGGATGCTTTAGCAATAAACACTAAGGCATCATGTTGAAAAATAGCGGCTAAAGCGATGATTGGCTTTCCGTTAGCGTAGTGCGCTAAAATCCCTGAGCCACCCACCGCATAGTTAATTTTCCCTGTTGCTACCTCATCAATAATATTTTTGTTTGAGTTGAGAGGTAAAATGCTGACATCTAAACCTTCTTGCTGGTAAAAGCCTTTTTCCAGTGCCGCATAATAACCTGCAAATTGAAACTGTGTTTTCCATTTGAGTTGTAAGCTAACGGGCTCTAAAACTTGTGTTTGTTTTGCAGATAATAAAGGAATAAAGAAAAGCAGAAGAGAAAAGAATAGTACTGTTTTTTTCATAAAGTGTAGAGACTTGAATACGCCTGGAAGTGACTAAATATCTAATGAGTATTATAGCGCGGCTGATTTAAACAAAGGTAATAAAAAAGGCCAGTAGCTAGTGTTATCAAGGGTAATTAGCGGCGCGCGAAGAAGAGCTAGGTTTTACGGGTTCTTTTGTTAAGCTCAAAGGCGGCTAAAGCGATAAAAGCGCCCGGTGTAATGACCGCTGCAATAACGGTGACAGAGAGTTTTAATTTTTTCTTTAAATTGCTGGTAGAACGAGCGACTTGTTCAATCGGGTAGCGCAATGTTCCACAAGAGTGGCACAAAGGGAATTGTTTTTTTTCTATAACACCACAAAAAGAACATTCAGACATGTTAGCCCTCATACACTTAAATTCAAGAGGCTCTGATATTACCAGATAACACTAGCTTGGCAAGGATTATTCTTTACTATATTTTACATGCGAAATACCGCTAAAAATGTAGGTGAGTTTATTCTTTATTTTCAGGCTGATTTTGTTTATTGAGCTAGGCTAGATATGAAAGTCTGCAGGATATGTAGAGCATAGTACCTATCTTTTTCGGTACGCAGTGAACCTCATCAATTCCATGATAAATGATGGGGTTCACTACAAGCTCTAACGAGTCGAAAAAAGCCGTGTTACTCTTCCCAAGACCTACCATCTCTTGCTAATAACGCGACGGAAGCGACTGGCCCCCAACTTCCTGCTGGATAACCTTTAGGTTCTTCATTGGCATGTGACCATGCATCTTGAATAGAATCAACCCAAGACCAAGCTTGTTCGATTTCTTCGCGGCTAATAAATAAAGTGGGGTTGCCACGCATGGCTTCTAAAACCAATTTTTCATAACCGCCATACAAGCTACTATTTTTGAAAGTTTCAGAAAAGCTTAAATCCAGTTTTGTTTTTTGTAGCTTGATATTTTCATCAATACCAGGCACTTTATTTAGCATCTGTATTTCAATGCCTTCATTAGGTTGCAAGTGAATGACCAGTTTATTGGCAGGGAGTTCTTTATAACTTTCGGTAAAAATATTATGCGGAAGTTGTTTGAAGTTAATGACAATTTCCGTGCGTTTGTTCATTAAACGTTTGCCGGTGCGTAGGTAAAAAGGAACGCCAGCCCAACGCCAGTTATCAATATCAACACGTAAGGCAACGAAACTTTCTGTTGTGCTTTGTGTATTTGCGCCTTCTTCGTTTAAATAACCCGGTACTGCAGTACCTTTTTGAAAACCGTCGGTGTACTGTCCGCGTACTGTGGTTTCATTAACGTTAGCAAGTGTAATCGGGCGTAGTGCGTTGAGTACTTTGATTTTTTCGTTATGGATACTTTGTGCTTTTAAATTGACGGGTGGCTCCATCGCAACAAAGGTTAAAATTTGTAATAAATGATTTTGCACCATATCGCGCAATTGACCTGTTTGGTCAAAATACTCCCAGCGCCCTTCGATACCAACCTCTTCAGCAACCGTAATTTGCACTGAATCAATGGTATTGTGATCCCAGTTAGTGGTGAAAATTGAATTAGCAAAACGCAGCGCTAATAAATTTAACACGGTCTCTTTGCCTAAGTAATGGTCAATCCTATAAACTTGGCTTTCTTGGAATACACTAGCAACCACATCGTTAATTTCTTGTGAAGATGCAAGGTCGTGACCAATCGGCTTTTCCATGACCATGCGTGATGTTTCTGTTAGTACACCTGATTGCTCTAAACCTTGGCAAATTGCTTTAAATAAGAAAGGCGCAACGGCAAAATAGTTAACCATCACGCGTTTACTAGAGTCGGTGATTTCGTTAAAAATCTTAAACTCATCAGGATTCATTAAATCCATTTGTTGATACGATAAACGCACCGATAATTTTTCCCATACTGCTTCATCAACAGGTGAGCCTAAAAAGCTTTGTAAGCTTTGGTAAGCAATTTTAATATAGCTTTCAGTATTTTCTTCTAATCTATCAACAGCAATGATACGTGTTCCAGGCTCTAAAAAATCACCATGTTCTAAGCGATAAAGTGAAATGAGCAATTTGCGGCGAGACAAATCACCAAGGCCGCCATAAATAACTAAATCGCAATCAGGAAACGTTTCTTGTGTTGTATTCATAAGATTCTTTTTAAGTAGGTTAGGTCGCCTTAATGTTAAAAAATGTGCTTATTGGGGCTTAATTAACATTAAATAATGAGTACGAGTATAGTATTCCCCTAGCTAAAAGTAAATATAGCCACTGGGAGAGTGGGTGACTGTTTACTTGAAACCGAACTGACAATAATGGAGAAAACATGAAAATTACCCCTCTTATTTTGGAAAAATCCATACAAGCTGCCAATGATGTTATCGAGCTGTACGCGGAAGAAGTCGCTGAATTAGATAGGGAGATTGGTGATGGCGATCATGTGATTAACATACAGCGAGGGCTCAAGGTATTAACCGAGCAAGCTGCTGAAACTAGCCAATTAGAGTGGCCTGCAGCATGGAAAAAAATAGGGTTGACCTGTATGAGTAAAATCGGCGGGGCATCGGGCTCGTTATTCGGTACTTTATTTGTTGCCATGGCTAAAGAGGGTAAGGGTGGGACGACTTCCTTTGCAGAGGCATTTGCAGCAGGGGTAGAGGCAATGAAGTCTCGTGGTAAATCTGATGCGGGTGAAAAAACAATGTTAGATGTGTTAATTCCTGTGGCCATTGTTTTGCAGGAAAATAGCGCAGAAGATTCGTTATCTGATTTATTAATAAAGGTTAAAGAAACTGCGGTTTTAGGCATGCAATCGACAGAAAACATGTTAGCGAAAAAAGGGAGAGCTTCTTTTTTAGAGGAGCGTAGTTTAGGGCATATTGATGCGGGGGCAAGAAGCAGCCAGTTAATGATTTGTGCGATTGCTGATGTTTTATTACAAGAGTGTGCAGGGTAGCTTATGACTCATTTGTATAATAGGTCTCGCGTAGGATGGGTAGAGCGCCTTTTTGCGAACCCCATCATTTCTCATAGGATTGATGGGTTTCACTGCGCACCGGAAAAGACGGGTGCTACATTCTACCCATCCTACAAAAATGTTAAATGCGTTACTGGATGTAGTTATGACACAATTTTGTAATAGCCTGTTAAGTCAGCAAGATTTTTTAGAGCAATACTGGCAAAAAAAACCGTTATTAATTCGCCAAGCGATTCCTGACTTTGAATCTCCCATTAGCCCCGATGAATTAGCGGGCTTAGCTTGCGAGGAAGAGATTGAATCGCGATTAATTGAAGAGCATGGTGCTAATGGGAAATGGCAGGTGACAAGAGGGCCTTTATCAGACAAAGATTTTGCTCGGCTACCAGAAACACATTGGACAATGCTTGTTCAAGATGTTGATAAGCATGTGCCTGAATTACAATACTTGTTAGACCCTTTACGTTTTATTCCTGACTGGCGACGTGATGATTTGATGATTAGCTACGCACCAGAATTTGGTAGTGTGGGGCCGC
>DAOUSK010000085.1 GCA_030627265.1 Methylococcaceae bacterium | reverse complement strand
TTTAACTTAGTAAGCATTGCACGACCTAAAGGGTTACGTGGCATCATGCCTTTAACCGCATTACCAATAATACGATCAGGGAATGTTTGTCTTAATTTTCCTAAGCTAACTGATTTTAAATTACCAATGTACCCAGTGTGATGGTAATACATTTTATCTTTTTCTTTATTACCTGTTACGCCGATTTTTTCAGCGTTAATCACAATAATATAGTCACCTGTATCAACATGTGGCGTATATTCTGGCTTATGTTTTCCTCGAAGGCGGCGCGCTACTTCAGTAGCTAGGCGACCTAAAGTCTTGCCTTCAGCGTCGATTACGTACCACTCGCGCTTTACTTCAGCGGGTTTTGCGCTAAATGTTTTCATATTTATATCTTTTATTAAGATTTCAAGTTAGCCGATAATCATACTAAATTTATAACTTTCTTTCAAGTCTGCCGAATAAAAACAATCAATTGGCGAGAATTTTCTATAATATCCGTAGACTTATAAGGCAGTCGCAATATTTTGAGCAAAAGAATCACCGACATAACAATCAAAAGCCTGATTCTATCCCCATTAAAAAGAAATTTTTACGACTATTTTTATAATCCATAGGCTCAAAATGCAGGGCAATCAACGCAACAAACGCTCCGAATTACGTAAGCTTTAGATAAGCACTATTAAAGCGATACATACTCATTGAGAAAAGTACCATTTGAATGATCATCGCTATAGGTTTCTTTGATTTTTATAATGTCAGGTAGGCATTTATTAAACAGTTCAACTAAAGTAGGGTCAAAGTGCTTACCTGTCTCCTCGTTAATTAAGCTAACAGCACGAGCAATTGACCAGGCCTTTTTATAAGGCCGCTCCATCGTTAAGGCATCAAAAACATCAGCAATAGCAACGATACGTCCATATAAGTGAATATCGTCCCCAGATAGGCCGCCGGGATAACCAGTGCCATCCCATTTTTCATGATGAGAAATGGCGATAAGTGCAGCTTGCTGCAATACTTTATTCTTTGAACGTTTTAAAATTTGCTCGCCAATACTGGTATGCCGCTTCATAATCTCCCATTCCTCACCTTCCAGACGACCAGGTTTAAGTAAAATAGCATCGGGGATGCCAATTTTACCCACATCATGCATAGGTGCTGAATAAAGTAGCCTTTCTGCCTCTTTGTCATTCATGCCCATCGCTTTCGCTAAGCAGGCTGAGTAATAACCGACACGAATCGTATGCATGCCGGTTTCAGAGTCACGAAACTCAGCGGCGTAACCTAAGCACTCAATAATTTCCAGCTGCGATTCTTGTAATTCTTCATTTCGTTGCTGGATTGTATCCAGTATGGTTTTTGTGTAGCTGACAGACTCTTGCCTACTAAGCTCGTTGATAAGCAAATGATGTAGGCGGTATAAAAACTCTTCGGGGTCAACGGGTGAGTTGATAAAGTCTTTTGCTCCAGCATTAATGCTAATTGCGGGAATATCTGCATGCTTATTATTAATGAGAAAAATTGGCGGCAATGCTTCGTTTGAGTCCAAGGCTTGCAAGTCTGTCGCTAAGTTATCTAAAGTACAGTCAAGGATTGGGCTAAAAATAATAAGATCAGGTCTAATCGACCGATAAAATTCTAGCGCTGTTTTCACATCCTTTGCTTGCCTTGTATTGCCATAATGATTTCGACTTAGTAGATCACCAACGCTGCTAAGCTGCTCATCACCTATAATCAATAAAATATTGGCCTCAGTCACATCTAACAAATCATTAATCATGTTTAGTTCCTTTCACTATTCACGCCATGCTAGCTACCCATACAACATTTAAGCATTACGTCTTATTTAGGCAGATTTTTCTTGATGATTTTCTTTATATTATTCAAATTAACCAAATTGGTTTCAATCGCTATTTATCAGCCACCATATTCAGTGCAACAGCTTCTGCTATTTTAATACCATCCACCGCAGCAGATAGTATGCCGCCTGCATAACCAGCACCTTCACCTGCAGGATAAAAGCCTGCTGTATTAATACTTTCTAACGTCAGGTTATCTCGTTTTACGCGCACAGGAGATGAGGTACGTGTTTCTACTGCCGTTAACAAAGCATCATCCATAGCAAAGCCACGTAGTTTTTTATCAAAAGCAGGAATCGCTTCTTTCAGTGCAGTAATCGCGTATTCTGGCAGGCTGGTACTTAAATCAACCAGCTTAATACCTGGCTTGTATGATGGCTCAACAATACCTAGTTGAGTGCTAGCGCGCCCTTTTAAAAAATCACCTACCAATTGTCCAGGTGCGGTGTAATCTTCACCGCCTAATACAAAGGCTTGCGTTTCTAATTGGTCTTGCAGCTCTAAGCCAGCCAAGGGGTTATTCGGAAAATCTTTTTCAGGATCAATCCCCACCACAATCGCGCTATTTGCATTACGCTCATTACGTGAATACTGACTCATCCCATTAGTAACAACCTTACCCTTTTCGGAGGTTGCAGCAACAACCGTTCCGCCTGGGCACATACAGAAACTATAAACTGAGCGGCCATTTTTACAATGATGCACTAACTTATAGTCTGCCGAGCCAAGCAAATCATTGCCTGCATAATCACCAAACCGACATTCATCAATCAAGGTCTGAGGGTGCTCAATTCTAAAGCCAATCGAAAAAGGCTTAGGCTCTACATAAATACCTTTATCAAATAACATCCTAAAGGTATCTCGTGCACTATGACCGACGGCAAAAACAATATGCTTACTTTTTAGCAGCCCACCACTCGCCAGTTTTACGCCTTGCGTTTGATTATTTTCAATAAGCACTTCATCGACACGCTCTTCAAATCGAATTTCACCGCCCAAAGACTCAATGGTTTCGCGCATTTTTTCCACCATAGAAACTAATCTAAAAGTTCCTATATGGGGTTTGCTTAGGTATAAAATTTCTTCAGGTGCACCGGCCGCAACAAATTCCTTTAAAACCTTGCGTCCATGGTGTTTTGGATCTTTGATTTGTGTGTATAACTTACCATCTGAAAAAGTCCCCGCGCCCCCTTCACCAAACTGCACATTAGACTCTTCATTCAATTTCCCGTCCCGCCATAAAGCAAAGGTATCGACAGTACGCTTTCTGACTTCTTTTCCACGCTCTAATATGATGGGTTTGAAGCCCATTTGCGCTAATACTAAACCTGCAAATAAACCGCACGGCCCCATCCCAACAACAACGGGGCGCTCGGTTAGATTTTCGGGGGCTTGCGTGACAAATTTGTAGTTATCATCTGGGCGCGCCTTAATTTGCGTATCATCAGCAAAATGCTTTAAAAGCTTTTCGTTTAAACAAGTATCAACATCTAAGCTATAAATAAAAAAGATGGTTCTTTTTTGTCGAGCATCATAACTACGCTTATAAACCTGATAACTTAATAGTTCGGTATCTTTAATGGCTAAACGCCGCACAATTTCGGCGCGTAATTCTTGCTCGGTGTGTTCTAGGGGAAGTTTTAAATTACTTAGGCGTAACATGATTTTTTACTGATAAAGAGATGATAGTGTGCTTATTGTATCCGATACGGATCTAATTGTATTGAGTCGATCTGCCTTGCGTGCATGATAATCATACCCCTGTACCGATCTCCTCCCGTTGCAGAAAATTCAAACTGATAATGACGTATAACATGCCATTTGCCTAAATCACTTTTTCCTAGCCTCAATTTAATCAAGGCAATATAACCATCAAGCATTTGTACTTCCAGATCATCACAGCGCCTTTTTGTTGCCCTCCATGCAATTTCTTTGATTTTTTGCGCGCTTTGCCAATAAAGAAAAGCCATCGTAAATAATAATATACCTGTAATTTCAAACCACATATCAACCCGCCTTCATTACACAATATAAAAGATCCGACACATTAATAACACCCAATAAAGCACCGTTTTCATCAATCACTGGCAGATCCTCTACCCAATGCTCTAACTGGCGATACACTATTGCACTAATCTGCTCATTAGGCGCAGCACTCGCAAAATGCACATCCATTAACTCACTTGCAGAGCCAGGTGCAACGCGCTCTAAAATTTCACTGCGTGTATGCGCATCACGATGCTCTGCCAGTACCAATTTAGCTAATTTTGGGTAGCTTAAATGCCCGACCACTTTATCTTCCATATCCAATACATATAAATCATGCAATCGAGCATTACTTAACAAAGCCTGCATCACCGAATCTAGATCCCAATCTTCACGAACAGTTCCCGCGTGAATAGGATGCCGTTTTAACCACTCCGAAACTAACATACATCACCCCTTAATAAGGAACGAGAATTCAATAATACTCTCACTCCTAAGCTCATCACCGAGAGATTTTTCTTACTTCAATTTCTCCCGCTTTTTTCAATGCAAAACGAGCACTTAAAGGCCCGAGCAACTCATAAATTAAGGTGGTTGCTAAAATCACATTAATAACAATCAACCCTATTCCTGCAAATTGCTCCTGATGGCTTAATGTTAAAGCAAGACCAATCGCCACACCTGCTTGCGGCACTAATGCAAAACCTAACCAGCGCGTCACTAATAAGGAAGATTTTGTTATCTTAGCACCAAAAGCAGCGCCCAATATTTTGCCCATAATTCTAGCGAAAAAATACACTAAAATTAAATCCAGATGCTCAGTAAAAACTGCGGGATGAAAATGCGTTCCTGCCAAAGTAAAAAAAGCAAGAAACACCGTCTCTTCCAAAAAATCAATGGAACCAAAAAGCTTATTACCTGCTGAATACAAAAATAATCGCGCAAAAAAGCCTAAACTCATCGTCGCCAATAAAGCTGATAAGTGATTTAATTCTGCCACACTAGACACCACAAAAATACTACCAAAAACTAACGGTAATAATAAGTTCTTTTGCTGCACTAAACTGGTTAATTTAGCCAAACTAAAACCACTAATACAACCAAATAAAATCGCACCCACAATATGTATCAATGCCACTTCTAATGTTTGCTCTAAAGACCCGCCAACTAAAAAGGCCATCACAACAGAAAAGAAAATCATTCCAAACGCATCATCCAGCGCAACAACACCTAATAAGGTTGAGCTAAAAGGCCCTTTACAGTGATATTGATGCAAAACAGCAATCGTGCCTGCGGGTGCTGTTGTCGAAGAAATCGCAGCAAACGCTAAAGCCAAGGAAATAGCAGGAATTCCGGCAATTTGTGGAATAAAAAGCAAGACCGATAAAAACACCATGAGCATTGCGCCGATGGATTCAAAAAAGGCAATGCCTAACATGGATTTCCCCATGCGCTGCAATTGCGGCAGAGTTACCGAACCACCAATAATAAAGGCAATGATATTTAAAGAAACATCAGTCAGTGGTCGCACCCATTCACTGGCATTAACGGGGAAAAATCGCCCTAAAAAATCAGCTGAAAATAACACGCCCACTAAAACATAAGCCACCACTCGCGGAAAACCTAAGCGGCTTGCAAGTTGCCCGGCAAATAAACCCAATAAAGATAAAAGGCCTATCAATAGTAAATTTAATGGATAGTATTCCATTTAAGAGCGCGAAAACACAGCAGCAGCTTGTTCTTGCGTTCCACAACGCAATAAACGAATATTAGCCTGTAAAGCAAGCTTTTCTAGCACCGCACTATGCTGTTGAAATTGCTGCTGATATGCCAGCATCCGAGATTTATCGCCGGCATCAACAATCACATCTTGTTGCTTATCGGTAAACCGAAAACGCCCCTTTTTAGGTAAGCTACTTTCTAGCGGGTCATAAACTAAAATCATTACTAGCTCACAATGGCGCGCCATTTTAGCCAATAACATTTCAACTGATGAGTTCAAGCCCCGAAAATCACTAATAATATAAATTAAACTGCCAGGTTTTACATGCTGACTTAATCGACCAACCACTTGCTCAAAGCTGTCTACCTTAAAAGATGACTCTTCTTTGACTAAGGCATTCAAAAAATGCAATACCGCCTGCTTGCCGTTGCTAGGTTTTAACTCACGACAAGACTGGTCAGTGAAAATTTGCCCGCCAATTCGATCACCTTGCTTTTGCGCTATCCATGCAATTAATCCGGCTATTTTTGCTGCCTGAACGGCTTTAAAAACACCACGCGATGCAAACTGCATCGAACTACGGTAATCAACTGAAATAAAAACCGGACGTTCTCGCTCTTCCCTAAAAAGCTTGGTATGTGTTTTACCCGTGCGTGCTGTTACGCGCCAATCAATGCTGCGAATATCATCCCCTGCTTGATAAGGTCGCACCTCATCAAACTCCATACCGCGCCCTTTAATTTTAGACAGGTAGCCACCACTTTGTTGGGATTTAATTCCCGAACGTGACAGTTTTAATAGTGCCGCAGATTTTGCTAAATTAATCAGCATTTTTAAATTAACGCTGATACGTTCATTTACTTCCATTAAGGGACGGGAATACGTGCAATGAGCTGCTGAATAAAATAATCAGTGGTAATTCCTTCCGCCTCTGCTTCGTAAGACAAAATAATACGATGCCGTAAAATATCCGCCGCCATTTCTTGTATATCCTCAGGCGAAACAAAGTCTTTACCACTGAGCCAAGCTTTTGCACGCGCACAACGATCTAAGCCAATACTGGCTCTGGGACTTGCGCCATATTGCAACCATCCGGCCAAATCTTCACCGTATGCTTTTGGATTTCTCGTTGCTAAAATGATTTGCAACAAATAGTCTTCTAGGGCATCCGCCATATAAACATCAAGTACTTCTGCCCGTGCCGTAAACAAACTTTCTTGAGTAATCGCTAGAATGCTAGGCGTATTCAGCGCGTTGGTCTGCTTTGCTTCATTGCGCGCTAAATGTAAAATTTTCTTTTCATCTTCTGCACTAGGATAATCAATTTTAACGTGCAATAAAAAACGATCTAACTGCGCTTCAGGTAGTGGGTACGTCCCTTCTTGCTCAATCGGGTTTTGTGTTGCCATCACTAAAAATAAAGGCGGTAGCGGATAAGTCTCTCCACCCACGGTAATTTGCCTTTCCGCCATGGCTTCTAATAAAGCCGCTTGTACTTTTGCAGGTGAGCGATTAATTTCATCCGCCAAAACCAAATTATGAAATAAAGGCCCTTTTTGAAATTCGAAACTTCCCTTTTCAGGACGATAAATTTCCGTCCCCGTTAAATCAGCAGGTAATAAATCTGGGGTAAACTGCACCCGATGAAAATCAGCCTGAATACCTTTACTTAAGGCGTTAATTGCGCGTGTTTTAGCTAAGCCGGGCGCGCCTTCAACTAAGATATGCCCATCTGCTAATAAAGCAATCAACATACGCTCAACCAAAGTTTTTTGGCCAATAATTTTCTCGCTAATGGTGTTTTTTAATTGCTGCATCGCGATAAGGCTATCGCTAGGAGTTATCTCTGACATTGCTTATTTGGGTTTATCATTAAAATTAACGCTAGTTTAATATAAATCTAAGCCTACAACAGTAGAAATTTATTATATTCGCCTGACGTACGCATTTAACAGTGTTTGCAGGATGAATAGAGCTACCCATCTGCCTTTTTAAATACGCTGTGAAACCTGATAGATAAAATAATACCTCCCTACAACCAAAGAGCTGCCTCTATTTTTCTGTTGAGCTATAAATCAACCGCGTTGCGCAATACGCAAAATTAGCTATAATTAACTGATGATTAAATCATTCAAACACAGAGGACTTGAACTGTTTTTTAACAAGGGGAGTACGTCAGGAGTTAACCCTGCTCATAAATCAAAGTTAAAAATGAGATTGGTGGCTTTAGATACTGCAAGCTCTATCGAGGATATGAACTTGCCAGGTTTTCGCCTACATCCTTTAAAGGGAAACAAAGAAGGACTTTGGACAATTGATGTGAATAAAAACTGGCGTATTACTTTTGAATTTAAAGAAGGTAACGCCACTATTTTAGATTATGAGGATTGCCACTAATGAGTATGCATAACCCACCACACCCAGGAGAATTCATTCGTGAAGTTTATCTTGAGCCATTAAATGTTAGTTATAGGGCAGTCGCTTTAAAATTACATGTTGCTCCTTCAACATTTAATCGTCTAGTTCAGGGACAGAGTAATATTAGCTCTGAAATGGCATTAAGACTTTCAAAAACATTAGGCCGTAGCCCTGAAAGTTGGTTAGCAATGCAAAGTAACTATAACCTTTGGCAAGCTAAGCAAAATTTTAATTTAGATGAAGTAGAAAAGTTATCCATAGCCTAACAAGAAAAATAAAGTAAGTAATATAGCAATCAAATATCTACTTCTTGGCACAAGCCTACTAGTACAGCCTGTTGTTTCTTCATATACCAGAGATTTTTTATGTCATTTTCAAAACTTAAATTAAGCGACCCTATTTTAAAAGCTGTTGCTGAGGCTGGCTATACCAAGCCCACCGCTATCCAGAAACAGGCCATACCGATTATTTTATCGGGCAAAGACTTAGTCGCCGCCGCACAGACAGGGACAGGTAAAACAGCTAGCTTTGTATTGCCAATATTAGAAAGGTTTAATGTCGAACGTAAAATACGCGGTAAGCGCATTCGCGCACTTATTCTTACACCGACTCGCGAACTAGCAATCCAAGTTGAGGCTAATGTTGCTAAGTACAGTAAGCATTTAAACCTAAGCTCTATGGCAATGGTTGGTGGCGTTGATTCAGAGCCTCAAAAAGAGCGGCTAATAGACGGTGTCGATATTTTAGTTGCCACGCCAGGCCGGCTAATAGATATGGTACATCAACGCGCCTTATATTTTGATGAACTTGAAGTTCTTGTGTTGGATGAAGCCGATAAAATGCTCGATATGGGATTTATCTACGATATCGAAAAAATTATCGACCGCCTGCCAAGCGAACGTCAGAGCTTATTATTTTCTGCCACACTGACTGAAGAAGTGCGTTATTTAGCGGATACCGTTAATGAAAATGCCGTGGAAATTTCGGTTTCCCCCTATTCCGCAACCACACCCAAAATTAACCAGTGGTTGATCACGGTAGACAAAGACATGAAATCCGCATTGCTGAGTCATTTAATTAAAGAGCAGCAGTGGGATATGGCGCTTATTTTTATTGATAAAAAACACGCCGCAGCAAAATTGGTTAGCCAACTTGAGAAACGCGGCATTGTAGCTGAGGCTATTCATGGCGGTCGAAGCCAAGCCGTTCGTGAAAGAATACTGGCTGATTTTAAATCAGGAAAACTGAAATTTTTAGTGGCTACAGGCATTGCGTCTCGCGGAATTGATATCGAAAATCTAACTCGCGTGGTTAATTACGACTTACCTTATGAGAGTGATGATTATATTCATCGAATTGGCCGTACCGGCCGTGCAGGCGCTTCGGGCGAAGCGATCTCTTTTGTTTCCAATGATAATTTTAAAAATTTATGCGCTATTGAAAGCCGAATAGGTCATATTATTACGCGCAAAGAAATTGAAGGTTTTGATGTTAAAAAGGTCGTGCCTATTTCTATTTTGAATTACGTGCCTAAACATAAAAGATGAGTGAATTTAAGGGACTCCGCTATAAGCCCCGCTTGAATGATTACTAAGGACTGGAAAAAACAATACAACAGTAGTAATTGCTAAGTTAAACAGTATAAGTCGAACTTCAGGCTTCACTACACACCTGTCTTTTTAAGTACGTAGTGAAGCACTGGGAACAATACAATAATTTTCTCGCTCCCAAGCTCCCGCTTGGGAATGAGAAATAAACGAAAATTTAAGGTACTGTAATTTATTAAGTACCTCTTTAATTATCTGGCGTTTTCTCCAAAAAAAACCCCGTACAAAATCGCACGGGGTTTTAATAATCAAAGTTGTTTATTTGTTAATCATGTTTTTC
>DAOUSK010000169.1 GCA_030627265.1 Methylococcaceae bacterium | reverse complement strand
CAACATTAAGCTTAATGGGCGCGATTGGATCTGCCTTAACCGTCGGTTTACGAAAAGGCGGTGTACTTATTTCTTTATTGGTACTCCCTTTATATATTCCTGTGCTTATTTTTGGTGCCGGAACAGTACAAGCAGGCGCGATGGGCTTGCCGATACAAGGTTACTTAGCTTTATTAGCCGCCATTTTAGTTTTTAGTTTAATGCTTGCGCCGATTGCGATTGTGGCAGCATTAAAAATTAGTGTTCGTAGTTAGGGATTGTACAAATGAAAATAACGCTGCCTCGTTGGTTTTATCAACTTGCCTCACCTCGCTGGTTTTATAGCTTTACAAGTAAATTATTACCTTGGTTTGGATTAGCGACCCTAGTATTTTTATCTGTGGGTACGATCTGGGGGCTTGTTTTTGCGCCGGCTGATTATCAGCAAGGTAATAGCTTTCGCATTATTTATATTCATGTTCCTTCTTCTATATTGGCACAATCGTGCTATATGTTAATGGCACTTGCTGGCGCGATTGGCTTAATTTGGAAAATGAAAATAGCTCATATCATTGCCCAAGCTTGTGCGCCTATCGGTGCATCAGTCGCAGTAATGTCTTTAGCAACCGGCGCTATTTGGGGTAAACCAACATGGGGTGCTTGGTGGGTTTGGGATGCGCGCTTAACAGCCATGTTGGTGTTATTATTTTTATATATCGGTGTGATTGCATTACAGGCAGCTTTTGAGAATAAAGCCAGTGCAGATAAAGCAGCGGCTATTTTGTCTTTAGTCGGCCTAGTGAATATTCCTATTATTAAATATTCAGTTGAATGGTGGAATACTTTACATCAACCGGCTACTTTTACGCTGACGGATAAACCTGCTATGCCACCGGAAATGTGGATACCACTCTTAATTATGGTATTAGGCTTTTACTGTTTTTTTGCCGTTATCTTAATGGCGCGCGCACGAGCAGAATTATTAGAACGAGAAAAACGTAGTGATTGGGTTAAGCAGTTAATTGAGCGTTATTAATAGATTGTGCTAGCTAAAGAAGAGCAGCGTCGTATCGCTTATGATGCGCGTCATGCCCAAATAAATAAACAGCAATTAAGCCAGCAGATATTAAACTCTGTTTGTGCGACAGAAAGCTATCAAAAGGCAGAAACTGTTTTGTGGTATTTACATTGTCGCTCAGAGGTAGAGACAATCGCTGCTGTAAAAATAGCCTTAGCAAAAAAAGATAAAAAAATTGTCATTCCGTATTGTACAAAGGATGTGCAAGGAGAAAATAAGCTAGGCCTTTGGCATTTAGAAAGCTTTGCTGAATTACTAAAAGGCACGTGGGGTATTTTAGAGCCACCGGCTGACCGATGGGGAGAAGACTCTAAAGAAGTTAATCCAGCCGAGTTAGGTTTAATCATTACTCCTGGTGTTGCATTTGATAAACAAGGCGGGCGATTAGGCAATGGTGCAGGTTACTATGATCGTTTGTTAACTCAAGTTAATGCTAATACAACTATTATGGCGATTTGCTTTGAGAGCCAATTACAACAAAATATCAATATGCAGGAATATGATATTTATATGGATAGTGTGGTCACGGAAAAAATGATTTATCAGGGTAAAGGTCGATAACTATATGGTGGAAAAAGCACACATTCCAGCAACATCCCCTGCTTTTATTATTGATAAGCAAGCCATCCAACAAGCCGCAGATAATTTAGTGTATTTGCGACAACAATCAGGCTGCCGTGTTTTATATTCAATTAAAGCACTGCCTTTTGTGCCTTTATTAAAATGGCTGCAACCTTATGTTGATGGCTTTTCCGTGAGTTCTTTATTTGAGGCTAAGTTAGCGCACTCTATAGTGAATTCAGCACAAAGCATACACCTTGCAACACCAGGTATCAGACAGGATGAACAGATTGAATTAAATGAACTATGTACACATATTAGCTTTAATTCACGCAACCAAAAAAATGTGTTTTCAAAAAATAGATCAGATGTTTCTAAAGGCTTACGAGTTAACCCAAAATTATCATTTTCTAAGGATGAACGCTTTGATCCTTGTCGATTGCATTCAAAACTGGGATTGAGTATAAAAGATCTCATATTAAATGATTTTAATGAAATAGAGGGCTTACAGGTTCATACTGTTTTTTCTCAGCAAGATTTAAACCCCTTAATTAAGACGCTAGATAGTATTGAGGCTTACTTAGCGGATTTTTTGCCTCAGCTTAAATGGATAAATCTAGGCGGTGGCTATTTATTACAAGAAATTAATGACTTAAAGCCATTGATTGAATTGATTGTACGGCTACGTAAAAAATACCAAATAGAAATCTACATAGAACCAGGGAAAGATATTGTTAATAAAGCAGTCAGCCTTGTTACAACGGTTATTGATTGTTTTGAAAGTGATGGGAAAGTCATCGCTGTATTAGATAGTTCGATTAATCATAACCCTGAAGTATTTGAATTTCAGCGAGTACCTGAAGTGTTAGAAGCGAATGAAAACGGTGAATTTTCCGCATTATTAGTGGGATCAACCTGCTTAGCAGGCGATATTTTTGGTGAGTACCAGTTTAATCAAACAGTAAAAGTAGGCGATAAAATAAGTTTTATCAATGTGGGGGCTTATACTTTAGTGAAGGCAAATCGTTTTAATGGCTATAATTTCCCTGATATTTATAGTGTCGATAAAGGCGAATTAAAATGCTTAAAACAATATGATTTTGAAAATTACCGACAGCAATGGGATGACTAAATGAAAGCAGTAGTAATGACAGCAGCAGGTGGTACGAGTGTTTTAGAACTGCAAGAATTAGCGGAATCTAAAATCACTAAAACAAGCCAAGTAAAAATAAAAATTCAGGCAGCCGGTGTTAACCCCATTGATACTAAAGTTCGCAGCTTAGCTATGTTTTACCCAGATAATTTACCTGCCGTTTTAGGCTGTGACTTAGCTGGTGAAATTATTGAAGTGGGTTCTGAAGTGACGAATTTTAAAGTGGGTGATAAGGTCTGGGGCTGTCATGGAGGGTTAGGAGCTGAACAAGGCAATTATGCAGAATTTACAGTGATTGACGCAGAATACGTCTCTGCCATGCCTAAAGCGATTGATTTTAATACAGCGGCTGCAGCGCCATTGGTTTTAATCACAGCATGGGGTGCTTTGTTTGATCGCGGAAGATTGCAAGCGGGGGAAACTGTTTTAATTCATGCAGGAGCAGGTGGTGTTGGGCATGTGGCGATACAATTAGCTAAAGCCAAAGGCGCACGAGTTATCACCACAGTGAGTACTGCTGAAAAAGCAGCTTGGGTGAAATCTTTAGGTGCAGACGACGTTATTTTATATACAGAAGAAAATGTGCAAGAGCGTATTAATCAATTAACGCAAGGTGAGGGCGTTGATTTATCCTTTGATACGGTTGGCGGTGATACTTTTACTCAAAGTATAACAATGACGGCACATTTTGGGCGACTAGTTACTTTATTAGCAATAGATGGCGTAGATTTGTCCGAAGCGCGTATCAGGAATTTAAGTATTAGTTTTGAACTCATGTTAGTTCCGATGTTACGTCAATTGGATAAGGCAAGGCAGCAGCATATTAAAATTT
>DAOUSK010000072.1 GCA_030627265.1 Methylococcaceae bacterium | reverse complement strand
CGGTTAATATGGACGCTTGCATTCAATGTACTCGCTGTTTACGCGCTTGCCGTGAAGAACAAATGAATGACGTGATTGGTTTTGCTAATCGTGGCTCGCATGCTGAAATCGTTTTTGATATTGCAGATCCAATGGCAGCCAGTAGCTGCGTTGCTTGTGGCGAATGTGTTCAGGCCTGCCCTACGGGTGCTTTAATGCCAGCTAATAATGTTGGCTTAGAACTACCTGATAAAGAAGTTGATTCAACCTGCCCTTACTGTGGTGTCGGCTGTTTAATCAAATACCATATTAAAGATGACAAGATTTTATACACAGAAGGCCGCGATGGTGATACTAATCATTACCGCTTATGTGTAAAAGGTCGTTATGGCTTTAACTATATCCATAACCCTTTACGCTTAACTAAACCTCTTATCCGTCGTGATGGTGTCGCAAAAACAACCGAATTATTAGATCCTAATGATTTAGACAGTGTTTTTCGTGAAGCAACATGGGAAGAAGCTTTAGATGTTGCTGCTGGTGGTTTAAAAACCATTCGCGATACCAAAGGCAAAAAATCTCTTGCTGGTTTAGGTTCTGCAAAAGGTAGTAACGAAGAAGCTTATTTATTCCAAAAATTAGTACGCACAGGATTTGGCTCTAATAACGTCGATCACTGTACACGTTTATGTCACGCCTCTTCGGTTGTTGCCTTATTGGAATGTTTAGGTTCTGGTGCGGTATCTAACCCTGTAGAAGATGTGAAATTAGCGGAAGTTATTATTATCATCGGCTCTAATCCAACAGTTAACCACCCTGTTGGCGCAACTTTCATGAAGAATGCAGCGGCCAAAGGGACTAAAATAATTCTGATAGACCCTAGAGCGACAGATATTGCTAAATATGCTTCACATCATTTAGCTTTCCGCCCAGATACCGATGTTGCGCTACTTAATGGCTTGATGCACGTTATCTTAGATGAAGGCCTGCAAAACGATATTTATATCGAGCAATACACTGAAGATTTCGAGTTCATGAAAAACCACTTGAAAGATTACAGCCCTGAAAAAGTGGCTCCTATTTGTGGTATTGACCCAGAAATGATTCGTGAAGTTGCACGTTTATATGCGACATCAAATGGCTCAATGATTTTATGGGGCATGGGCGTATCACAACATATTCATGGTACCGATAATTCACGTTGTTTAATTGCTCTAGCATTAATGACAGGGCAAATTGGTAAGCCAGGTTCTGGTTTACACCCTTTACGTGGTCAAAATAACGTACAAGGTGCATCAGATGTTGGTTTAATTCCAATGGTTTACCCTGATTACGCACCTGTCGAGCATTTTGAAAATCGCGCGAAGTTTGAGAAATTATGGGGTGTCGCATTAGACTCTGAACGTGGCTTAACAACCGTAGAAATGATTCATGCTATTTTAGATGGTGGCATTTTTGGTATGTTTATCCAAGGTGAAAATCCTGCGATGTCAGACCCTAACCAAAACCATGTACGTGAAGCCTTTGCACATTTAGAGCATTTAGTCGTACAAGATATATTCTTAACAGAAACAGCTGGTTTCGCTGATGTTATCTTACCTGCCTCTGCTTTTTATGAAAAAACAGGCACTTTCTCTAATACAGATAGACGCGTTCAAATGGGCCGTGCTGCTGTTAGTCCGCCAGGGGAAGCAAAACAAGATCTATGGATTTTGCAAGAAATAGCAAACCGATTAGGTTGTGGCTGGGATTATCAACACCCTAAAGATGTCTTTGCAGAAATGCGCTTAGCCATGCCAAGTATTGCAGGTATGACATGGGATAGACTTGATTCGGAAGACTCACTCACTTACCCATTAGAAAACGTGGGCGATCCAGGTGAGCAAGTGATTTTTACCGATGGCTTCCCTACTCCTTCAGGCCGAGGTAAATTTGTTCCTGCAAGCTATATTCACGCAGCTGAAATGCCAGATGATGAGTTTCCACTTATCTTTATCACGGGCCGTCAATTAGAACATTGGCATACGGGTAGTATGACGCGTCATTCACCAACTTTGGATGCAATTGAGCCAGATCCAGTGATCATGATTCACCCAGAAGATATAGAAACACTAAATCTGACTGCAGGTGAAACGGTTACGATCGAATCTCGTCGTGGAAAAATCGTTGCTTATGCCCGTGCAGATATCGGTATTCAAAAAGGCTCATTGTTTATGGCATTCTGTTATAACGAAGCCAGTGCAAACTTGATTACCAACGATGCACTTGATCCTTCCGCTAAGATTCCTGAATTTAAGTTCTGTGCAGCTAAAATCAGTGCTGGTGGTGAAATAGGTATTCGCATTAATTAATCGCCCTTAAATAGCAAAACCTAAAAAGCCCGTCTGTATTTTTAAATATAGGCGGGCTTTTTTATGCGTAGATAATTTTTTGGCTGTACTATTGCTGCATTGTGACTAAATACTACACAAGCTTATTGAGGCTAAATTGAAAATCAAGCTACAAGTGAACAACAGCCTCATTGCATAAAACAGAGACTTATCTACAGAGTTCAGAGTAATTTTAATAAGTAGGGATATATATGTTCGGTAATGCTCGGTTGTGCGAGTGCATTGGGATGCATGCCATCGTCTTGCATTTGACTTTTGTTTAAAGCCACGCTTTCCAATATAAAAGGCACAACAGGAATATCATGTTGTATGGATAATTTTTGATACGTGTTATAAAACATATCGGTAAAGCGTCTGCCATAATTACTAGGAATACGCATACTCAATAACAAAACTTGAGCGCCTGATTTTTGTGACTTTTCGATAATGGCAGATAAGTTTTTCTGCATCACTGTTAAAGACATGCCACGTAAACCATCATTAGCGCCTAATTCAAGCATAATGATATCTGGCTGATATTTTTTTAAGATATGCGGTAAACGCGCCAGTCCGCCCGCTGTTGTATCACCACTAATACTTTCGTTATGTATCGTATAACTTGGGTAATCGGCTTGAATCTTTTGTTGCATTAACGCGACCCAACCCTGTTGTGCTTCAAATCCATGGCTAGCACTGATACTATCTCCTAAAACGACAATTGATTTTGCCTGTGTTAATGATGAAAAACACAGGATAAACCCGAGCAAAAAAAACTTAAACATGACTAACTCCGCATTAGAAAAAAATAACTCACCTATTATTACAGTCGAAAACCTGTACAAAACAGTGAACAGTATAGAGGGTTCTTTGACAATTTTGTCAGACCTATCATTTAAGATCAAGCCTGCTGAAAGTGTCGCAATTATTGGTGCGTCCGGTTCAGGTAAGTCAACATTACTCAGTTTATTAGCAGGTTTAGACAGTTCCACATCAGGGAATATAGAAATATTTGGCCAATTACTGAATAAGCTAAATGAAGATCAGCGTGCCGCTTTGCGTAATAAGATGATTGGCTTTGTTTTCCAATCATTTCAACTATTACCTAACCTGAATGCACTGGAAAATGTCATGCTGCCTTTAGAGCTAATTGGCGATAAGCAGGCTCAATCACTCGCTACGCAATTATTAGATCGCGTCGGATTAAGCCATCGCCTAAAACATATTCCCAATCAATTATCGGGCGGTGAACAACAACGCGTCGCTTTAGCGCGTGCCTTTGTCACACACCCGAAAATTTTATTTGCCGATGAACCCACGGGGAATTTAGACAGCAGCACTGGCGAACATATTATTGATTTGCTGTTCGAATTAAATAAAGAAAACCAAACAACCTTGGTTTTAGTCACGCATGATCAACGTTTAGCTAATCGCTGTGCCCGTACGATTGAATTAAGTGCAGGGCGTATCGTATGAATAAATTCATATTGGCTTTGCGTTTTTTACGTCGCGATAGTCGTTCGGGGGAATTAACATTATTGATGCTAGCGCTCATTATTGCTGTCGCCAGCTCAACCGCCATTAGTCTCTTTGCTAATCGCATGAATAGAACCATGAACTTTCAAGCTGCTGAATTTTTAGCGGCTGATTTGGTGGTCAGTAGTCCAGAATTACTAAAAACAGACTATTTGCAACACTCTGCAAGTTTGAATTTGCAGCAATCACAAACCAGTGAATTTTCAAGTATGCTCATTGAAAATGAACAATTTCTATTAGCAGGCATTAAAGTTGTTAACGACAACTACCCGCTACATGGCGCTCTAAAAGTACGCCAAGAGACTTATGCGCAAGAACAAACGCTCAAACATGGCCCAAAACAAGGTGAAGTCTGGGTAGAGTCGCGTATTTTATCGGCTTTACAACTTAAATTAGGCGAGCCATTACGAGTAGGCGAACTGCCTTTATTAGTCAGCCATATTATTACTTATGAGCCTGATAAGCGCGGTGACTTATACAGCCTGTCACCACGCGTTATGATGAATGCAGCTGACTTAGCCGCGACCCAAATATTACAACCGGGTAGTCATGTGCATCATTTCTATCAATTTGCAGGCGCAGAAGCGGATATTATTAAGTTTAAGCAGTGGCTTAAACCGCAGTTAACAGCCTCGCAACGCTTAATGGATATTTATGATGATCGGCCTAAACTAGGATCTGCATTACAAAAAGCAGAACGCTATTTAGGGCTGTCCAGTATTGTAGTTATTTTAATTTCCGGTGTTGCTATTGCCATGGCAACACGCCGTTTTAGCGAGCGCCATTTTAATAGCACGGCTATTTTGCGTTGTTTAGGTTATAAACAAAATGAAGTGTTGCAACTATTTTTATGGCAGTTTTTATTCATCGGGCTGATTGGCAGTTTTATCGGCTGTATTTTGGGTTGGATCAGCCAAGAGTTATTATTTCAGTTACTACGCGATTTATTACCCGCAAAAGTGGCAGATCCAAGTTATTTGGCGGTGTTATTCGGTATGATTATCGGCATTGTGGTTTTATTTGGTTTTGCCTTGCCACCTTTATTACGCCTAAAACAAGTGTCTCCCTTGCGTATATTACAGCGTGATTTAACTCCCTTACCGAGTAGCGCTTGGCTGGTTTATGGTTTAGCGGTCAGTTTATTAGTTTTACTGATTAGCCAATATACTCAAGACCTGAAAATGACATTTAGTATCGTCGCTACCGGAATGCTCAGTTTAGCTGTTTTAGGCGGCCTTACCTATGGCTTGCTGGGGCTTACTCGCTTATTACTGCCACGTGTTAGTTTAACTTGGCGTTTTGGCTTGCAAGGGCTATCGAAGCACCGAAATAGCAATATTACGCAAATTCTGGCTTTCAGTATTACCTTATTAGCGATTATTCTCAGTTTTACCGTGCGCACTGATTTAATTAGGGATTGGCAAAAGCAGTTACCAACAAATGCCCCCAACCATTTTGCGCTGAATGTCTTTGCCGAGCAAAAAGATCAATTAGCTCTTGATTTAAAAGCGCAAGGCATCATCATTGAAAATTTTTATCCCGTGGTCAGAGGTCGGTTAGTTGCCATTAACACTATTCCGGTACAACAAATTGTTAGTAAAGAGTCGCAAGGCGAGCGCGCGATACATCGGGATTTAAGTTTAACCTGGGGAGCAACTTTACCTGCGGATAATAAAATTGTTACAGGTGACGTACAGCAGAAACGAAATCCTGGGCTAGTCTCAATAGAAGAAAAATTAGCCAAAAGTCTTAAAGTGGTTGTGGGCGATAGGCTCACTTTTACCATTGCTAATGAGCAAGTCGAAGCGCAAGTCGATAGCATTCGAAAAGTCAATTGGGATACCATGCAACCCAATTTTTATATGTTCTTTTCCAACGGTACGATAGAACAGTTTGCACATACTTATATCACTAGCTTTTATTTACCGTCTGAGAAAAAATCAGTCCTTAATCAGTTGCTAAAAAATTACCCAGCAATGACAGTATTAGATGTGGATTTCATCTTGCAACAATTAGCCCAAATTTTGGCTCAGCTGACAGCGGCTATTAATTACTTATTATACTTTGCCTTAGTCGCAGGTTTTTTAGTGCTCTTTTCTGCAGTGTACTCAACTTTAGATGCGCGTATTTATGAAGGCGTGTTAATGCGTACTTTAGGTGCTAAACGAAGTTTTCTACAAAAAATTCAGTGGATAGAATTTAGTGCTTTAGGTTTTATTGCCGGGCTTTTAGCGGTCTTAATGGCTCAGATTATTATTTATGGTTTATATGTTTGGGTGCTAAAAATGGACTTTAACCCTAACTTAACGCTATGTTTATTATTTCCCATTGCTTCAGCTTTATTAATCGGTTTAGCTGGATTTTTGGGAACTCGGGCAGTGACTAATCAATCACCTATGCAGGTTTTAAGGCAGTTATAGTCCTAATTCAAGGTAATCGAGCAGCCCCATTGATTCGCTCGTTATGAATGACTAGATTTTCACTTATTTAAATCAATAGAGCACGCTCAATTATTAGCAACACAATGGTTTTTGACTACAATAACGAACGACTGCATTTAGCAATTGTAGGGATTCCCGCCTCGGTATTTACTAGATGCAGCGTATAAACCTTTATCTTTAATTTAGGTTAATAATGGGGAGATTACATAAGGTCTGTATCGTTTACGCGTCGAGATATAATGTAAATGCGTCAAACTAATGCACATGTTAGCTCTTTGAAAGTGAAACAAATCTGACATTATAGAATTGATAAAAAATTCTGGCTTCATTACATTACCTGCATCTGATTACATGTAAATCAATTACTTACAACTCTGAATTAATGCGTTATTTCATCTTTGGTGTTACAATCAACACATTAACTATTTATCACTTTCTTCTTAATTGTGAATTGATACCAAGTATTCATAGAGAAGAGCCTTTATTATAATTGCATGAATAAAAAACCAAAAAATATTACACGTAGGCATTTTTTGCGCGGAATGTTAGGCGCAGCAGCAGTTGCAGCTATTCCGGGTAAGATTTATGCGGGAATTAAGCCAATAGCCATTGAAAAGCAATTAAGTTTTCATAATTTGCATACTGAAGAGAAAATAGCACTTAGTTATTTCGAGCAAGGCGAATATATTACTGAAGCTTTGCGTGATTTTAGTTATGTGTTGCGTGACTTTAGGACGGGTGATGTTTTAGCAATGGATCCCCAGTTAATGGATTTTCTTTACGATTTAAAAGAAACCTTAGGTACTGAGCAGCCTTTTCAGGTAATTTCTGCTTATCGATCTCCGCGTACTAATGCTGCTTTACGTAAAAATTCCAAGGGTGTCGCCACTAAAAGCTTGCATATGCAAGGAAAGGCTATTGATATTCGTGTCAAAGGTATAAGTTCAAAGAATATTCGTTCTGCTGCAATCAGTCTGGCGCGAGGTGGGGTTGGCCATTATCCTGAGTCTAATTTCGTACATATTGATACCGGTTTGGTGCGAGCTTGGTAGCATAGCTTTCAGTGAGCTTCTGGCTACGTTCAGTTAGTGCGGATTTTAGCGTACTATCATGTCCATATATATCAGGATAAAAATTAATACCCGTTTTGCTCGCAGATGCAGTGGTGTAAAAAATCAGCACTGGGATTTTCTGGCTTCGCACTCCTACAATGGTTGGGGCTTCTGTTTCCAATACTTCTTGAGTTTTTTCTTTACTCCACCGCTTACGTGTTTTCAATATAAATCTCGCTAAAGCTTTCGGGGCTTCAACGCGAATGCACCCATGGCTAAAATCCCTTCTTTTGCGCTTAAATAAACCACGAAAAGGCGTGTCATGTAAATAGATTGCATAGTCGTTCGGAAAAATAAATTTAATATTGCCTAGAGAATTTTTTCCACCAGGTCGCTGCCTTAACCTTAATTGATCGTTATATAAAAGGCTGATATTTTCTTCATTAATAGGTAATACTTCGGCCTCATGAGAAAATCGATCGACTATTTCCATGTTCTGTTTTTGTAAGTAGTCGGGGGCCTTTTCCAGTAAAGGGAGAATCTCTTTTTGTAAGATGCTTTTAGGTATATTCCAATAAGGGTTGAAGGTTAGAAAGCTTAAGTTTTCAGTAAATATTGGAGTTTGTAAAGCCTTGAAGGCTTTAATTAATTCTTCGGGGCTTTTCTTGCGGTCTTGTTTTTTTATTTTAGCTTTAGTTCTTCCTACGATGACTTTCATATTGAGGCTGCCGCTTTCTGGATCCTCAGTATTGTAAGCCCAAAGTTGAAAAGCAGGAATATTAACAAAAATAGCGGGACCTTTTTCTTGTGCGGGTAACCAGCGCAAACGCTCCATGGCAAATTCAATTTTTTCTATATGTTCACTTATCGGGGTATTTAAAAGCGCTTGCGTCTGCTTGCCGATAATGCCATCGCTTATTAAGTTATGCTCTGCCTGTAATTTACGTACTTTTTTTACAAGTTCACCAATATATAAATTGTCACTTGAGGTACCTTTTGCCACATCTTTAGTGCGATTATTGAAGTAAGTGTGTAGTGTATTGGTTTGATTCGACCAGTCACCTGGGCGTAAGAATGAAATAAAAGAAAATTCTAATAACTGATTGAGAGCTGGTGTATTTTGTCTGTATCTGACTAATGCTGCTTTTAAGTTTGTATAGGCTTGTGTTTGCGGGGGCATGCTATCGACAAGAGCTGTTATCTGGTTAGACTGAATAGCATGATAAATCAGTTGCGCGAAATCAATGCCTTTCTTAGGCTTTAATTTAAAGCCAAGTAGATTCGGGTCTATGCGCCCAAAATGTAAGTCATTTAGAAAACGTAAAAAAGTTAAGCTTAGAGCTACGTCAAGAGCTGCGAACTCATGAAAATCAGGATTAGTGCGCAGCACTTTTTGCCAATAGGCATTGAGTTGTTTGTGGTAATAATCAGAGCTTCTTAGACCTTGTGTGGGAGCTGAAGTATAAAGTGATAATACTTGATTGATGATGTCTATTGGATATTGAGCGCTAAACCAAAGTAGTTTGCCTTGATTTTTTTGGTATAGTTCTTGAAGTATTGTATGTTCTTTCTTTGTAGGATTTTGATTTAAATGAAGTGATTGGTTTAGTAGTTCAATTTCTAACTGTGTCTTATGCTTGTCGAGTTGAGTGAGTTTTGGGGGGCTACTTAATGTCTCAGCATATAAATAAGTTGAGTTTAGCAGTGCGAATAATATTAAACATTTAATTAGCTTAACTTTCATCTTCCTCACCCTCTGCTTCTTCACATTTCTTTTAGCCTAAAAGTAGCTTTAAAGTTTAGGCTTTCTTCCGGGTATTCGCTAGCACTATCTTTGGTTCCTGCTAACTTGCCCGTTAGCAACCTGAAAACCAATGGTTTCTTGATTTTGCACAACAATCAATTACAGCTTAATCGCTCAACCGTACCCTCAATGCTTACCCCAGATGAGCAAGTAATTACACAAGATTGCTTTTGCTATTTAATGCAGCCTATTCAGCTATAAGTGGTATTATTAATGGTTAATAATCATTAATAGGTAAAAAAATGATTATCTCACATGATATTACTCAGCTTATTGGTAACACCCCATTAGTGAAATTAAACAAGCTTGTTGAGGCAGGCTCTGCTGATGTTTATTTAAAAATTGAAGCCAATAACCCAGGCGGTTCGGTAAAGGACCGTATTGGTTTAGCCATGATTATCGCTGCTGAAAAATCTGGCGAATTAAAAGAAAATGGCACTATTATTGAGCCTACTTCAGGTAATACAGGCATTGCTTTAGCTATGGTCGCCGCAGCACGAGGTTATCATTGTATTTTAACCATGCCCGAAACCATGTCCGTAGAGCGTCGGCAGTTATTAGCTTTGTACGGTGCTGAAATTATTCTAACACCTGGACCTGAAGGCATGACAGGCGCCATCAATAAAGCCAAAGCAATACTAGCTGAAACTGAAAATGGCTTTATGCCTCAGCAATTTGAGAATCCAGAGAACCCAGAAGCGCATCGTCATACTACCGCACAAGAAATTTGGTCAGCAACAGATGGTAACGTCGATGCCTTTGTTTGTGGCGTAGGCACAGGTGGTACTATTTCTGGTGTGGCGGATGTCATTAAAAAAAGAAATCCTAATTTTAAAGCGATTGCTGTAGAGCCAGCGGAATCACCTATTATCTCTGGTGGCACACACAGCCCTCATAAAATACAAGGTATTGGCGCTGGATTTATCCCTAAAAACTTAGATATAGATTTGCTTGATGGGATTGAACTGGTGAGCACTGAAGAAGCTTTTGCTATGCGTAAGCGCTTAGTGGAAGAGGAAGGAATTTTGGCAGGTATTTCAACAGGTGCTAGTATTTGCGCAGCTTTACGTATAGCGAAGATATTAGGCGCGGGTAAAGCAGTTGTCACCATGATGCATGACACAGGCGAACGTTATTTGAGTATGAGTTAAATAAAACACATCTTGAAAAATAAAAAAGGCCACCTGCAAGCAGGTGGCCTTCCTATCGTAAAACTAATAATATAAGCTATTTACATAGCTTTATCATTATTTACTTTTAGCTTTATTACGCTCTTGTACTTCTTTAATAACTTCTTCAGAAATGTTCTTAGGACATGGTAGGTAATGTGCGAATTCCATAGAGAATTGTCCACGACCTGATGTCATTGTACGTAAATCACCAATGTAACCAAACATTTCGCTTAGTGGTACTTCAGCTTTAATACGAACACCTGTAACACCTGCGTCTTGTCCTTGGATCATTCCACGGCGACGGTTTAAATCTCCAATTACATCACCAACATGACTGTCTGGTGTGAAAACATCAACTTTCATAATAGGTTCAATTAACTGAGGACCTGCTTTAGGAATTGATTGACGGTAAGCTGATTTTGCTGCAATTTCAAAAGCAACTGCTGATGAATCCACTGCGTGAAAGCCACCATCTAATAAAGTTACTTTAAAATCAAGACATGGGAAACCAGCTAATACACCAGTATCAATCATGCTTTTGAAACCTTTTTCAACAGCTGGCCAAAATTCTCTAGGAACGTTACCACCGGTTACTTTTGATTCAAAAACAAAACCTGTACCTGGCTCACCTGGCTCAATTCTGTAGTCAATTTTACCAAATTGGCCAGAACCACCTGATTGCTTTTTGTGAGTATAGCTATCTTCAATCGATTGCGTAATTGTTTCACGATAAGCTACTTGTGGTTTACCCACTTCAACATCAATACCGTGTGTACGTTTTAGAATATCAACTTTAATATCTAAATGTAACTCACCCATTCCACGTAAAATTGTTTCACCTGAATCTTCATCAGTTTCAACACGGAAAGATGGGTCTTCTGCAACCATTTTACCAATCGCAATACCCATTTTTTCAGAACCGGCTTTATCTTTTGGTGATACAGCAATTGAGATAACAGGCTCAGGGAACACCATTGGTTCTAGTGTTGCTGGATTTTTAGGATCACACAAGGTATGTCCAGTTTTTACATTTTTCATGCCCACAACCGCGATAATATCACCCGCTTGTGCACTGCTTAGCTCAATACGCTCATCAGCATGCATTTCTACCATACGTCCAACACGCTCTGTTTTTCCTGTAAAGCTATTCATAATTGAGTCGCCTTTATTCAGTGTGCCTGAATAAATACGTATGAATGTTAACGCACCGTAGCGGTCATCCATAATTTTGAATGCCAAAGCACGGAAAGGACGCTCTGTATCAACAATGGCAAACTCACCTGTTTCTTCACCTTCGTCATCCACTTCTGGTTGTGGTTTAACTTCAGTTGGCGATGGTAGGTAATCAATAACCGCATCCAATACTAATTGAATCCCTTTATTTTTAAATGCAGAACCACAGTACGTTGGAAAGAAATCAAGGTTGATTGTGCCTTTACGGAT
>DAOUSK010000139.1 GCA_030627265.1 Methylococcaceae bacterium | reverse complement strand
TGAATCTGAAAATCAACATCTGGGTACATTTTTACAAATGATTTTTTCCAAGCCTCCATCAAAACTTCTAAGGTATCCGATCCTACGCTATGTAGTTCACCCGATACACCTTTAATCTTTTTGTATTCAGCGGCTGAATGCGCTAGCGGTGTGATGATAAAAAACAGCGCAACCACTCGACAGCTCAGCTGTATTATTTTAGATTTCAACTTCATTACTTTTCATCCCAATACGCTTTAATTTGTAAAATCTCACCTTTAATAGAGATGAATAAATCAACCAGACGCTTATCAAAATGCGTGCCTGAATCTTGCTGCAAAATATCAAACGCTTTATCGCTATGCCACTCATCTTTATAAGGGCGAGCCATCGTTAAAGCATCAAACACATCAGCAATCATGACGATTCTTGCTGCTTCAGAAATCGCTTCACCTTTTAAACCTTGCGGATAACCACTACCATCCCATTTTTCATGATGCGCATAAGCCACTTCAGCCGCTAATTGAAATAAAGGCGTATCACTTACAGCTAAAATACCAAAACCAATCTCTGCATGGGTTTTCATAATTTCCCACTCTTCAGCCGTCAATTTTCTAGGTGCTTTTAAGATAGAGTCGGGAATACCAATCTTGCCCGTATCATGCATTGGAGCGGCTAATTCTAATAATTTAGAACGCTCAATAGGCCATTGTGCAACTCTAGCTAATGCAGATGCATATTCAGCCATGCGCCAGATATGCAATCCGGTATCTTTATCATTGTAGTGCCCTGCTTTCCCTAACATGGTAATCGCATCTTTTTGGCTTTTCGCTAATTCTTCCGTCCTTTGTTGCACCATCAGTTCACAGGCATGATGTTGATCAGCTAAAGCTAATTGCGCTTTAACACGCGCCATCACTATCGCAGGGTTAATCGGCTTAGTAATATAATCTACTGCACCTAAATCAAACCCTACCTGTTCATCATGGCTTTCTGCCATCGCAGTCACAAAAATAATCGGAATATTCACCGTTCTACTATGCGATTTTAAATACTTACAGACTTCATGCCCATCCATTCCGGGCATCATGACATCCAATAAAATAATATCAGGCGTTTGCTTAGCGATAATTTTTAAAGCGAGTTCACCACTGGTTGCAATCTTAATCGCATAAGTAGGTGTGAGCACTTCTTTTAGAATATCGATATTTGCTAAGGTATCATCGACGACCAATACGGTTTGTAATCTATTATTACTGCGAGAGTCATTCATAATTATTAGGCTAACTAAGTTCTAATAAAGTCATATCATCAAAGTCATCGGGCGATTTAGCAAATAATGTAATATTATTTATTAAATCATCCAAAGATTTCCCGGTTGCCTTATTTTCAATTAATGCTGCTTTTAAGCGTTCCACACCAAACATATCTGCACTATTATCTACATCAAATGCTTCGGTTATACCATCGGTTAACAAGTAAATAATTTGATTATCCTGAAAAGAAATTTCATAGTGCGTGGCACCTTCTATTTCAGGCAAAATACCCAAGGCTAAATTTTTTGAAGGTAATTCACTCCAAGTATTGTCCGGGTTATGAATTAATATATCTTCCATACCGTAATTCCATAGCTGTGCTTGCGTCCTATCAGAACAAAGCGATACGCCAATCAAGCCCATAAAAATATGTGTCGGTAACAGTCCTTTTAATACCGAATTAATTTCAGTAATAATCTCAGCCAGTGGTGTATTTTCTTTGCAACGCGCATAAAAAATATAAGTCACTAATGGACTACCTATCGCCGCAGGTAGACCATGTCCAGTAAAATCAGCAACAACAACATAATGCTCTCCCTTAGGCGTAAAAGCCGACAAGACCAAATCACCACTGTTAATTTCTGCCGATTTACTTGAATAGCGAACCTGTCTATTATCAAACTCACTATTAGAGCGCATTTTATAAACAATCTGCTCTAGGCCATCGCGCTCTTCGGAAATTTTATTATGTGCTTTCTCTAATTCGCGTCTTGTGAAAATCAATGCGACTTGGTTTCTGACACGCGCCTCTAAAATAGCGGTCGAAATCGGTTTGGTAATATAGTCAATTGCGCCCGCCTCTAAGCCTAACAGCTCGTCATTCATTTGCGAACCCGCAGACACCATAATCACAGGAATATGTGCCGTTTTAGGATTTTTCTTGAGTTCGCGGCAGGTTTCATAGCCATCAAGACCCGGCATCATCACATCTAACAAAATTAAATCCGGCTGCTGTTTTTCGGCAATTTTTAATGCCACTTCGCCACGCGTAGCGAGTTTAATATCATAATCATCAGCAAGCGTTGCTTTAATAATATCTAATATTTCAGGTGCGTCATCAACGGCTAGAATAACCGCACGTTCTTTATTGTTCATCCTTGCTCCGGGTAATAAGTATTCAATTCGGTAAGTGCTTGCTCAAAATCATAATTTTCAATAGCACTTGCAACTAGCTGTAATTGCTGTCGCTTCTCTTCTGAATTAACTGCCTTTAATAGCTCTAAAAATGAGGTTTCAGAATTAGAATCATAATTTTCCAAATTATCTCTTAACACTTGTAAGCGTTGGTTAAATTCCTCTTCAGAAACCGTATCCTCTTGAATCTCATCAGGCTGCGTTTCAGTTTGATTGATGGCTAAAAAGCTATCAATATCAGCGATAACCTGCGCTAAAGAGTACTCTAATTTATCTAATAAGCGAGTTGCGGCTTCAAGTTCATTTGCATGACAATGCTTTTCTATTTTTGCAGCAATGCCCTGTAATAAAACCGTACCAATATTCGCAGAGGTCCCTTTAATCGTATGCGCTAAGCGCGCCGCGTCCTCAATAGATTGACTCTCAAGTAAACGATGCAACTCGACCGTAGAGTCTGTAAAACTTTCTTTAAAACGACTTAATAAACGTATATATAAGGCTTTATTGCCACTTAACATCTTTAAGCCGGCTTGCGTATTAAGTTGCTCACTAACGAGCATCTCATCATTCACTTGAATATTATTATTTTCAATGACAGCTTCAACTGCTAGCGGCGTAGAAGGCTGTTTTTCTTTAACATTTAAAGCCCATTTAGCAATGGTTGACATCATTTTATCAACATTAATCGGCTTAGCGATGTAACCATTCATCCCGGCTTCTTCAGCCCGCACAATATCCTCAGCCATCACATTGGCTGTCATTGCAATAATAGGTAAATGCTCGCCCCACGCAGATCTAATTTGTTGTGTTGCTGTATAGCCATCCATAACAGGCATTTGGCAATCCATTAATACAATATCAAAATCTTGCGCTTTATTTTTAGCAATACGCTCAACCGCTTCAAGACCATTTTCTGCTAACTCAGCGACCATGCCTTGCATTTCTAATAACTCTAATGCCAGTTCTTGGTTAAATTGATTATCTTCAACCAGTAAAACTCGCGTACCGCTCAGTATTGAAAAATCAACAATCGCTTCAGTGGCTACTTCCTCATTTTCTGATTCATCTATCGTACCCAGACAATTATTTAATACATCCCATAAGCTCGAAGCACTAAAGGGCTTAGTCAAAATATTAGCCGCTTCTAAATGTTGCGTATTTAACGCCTCCTCAAGTTCATGGCTATCATAGGCTGTCGCCATAACCACAAAGGGAGCATTTGCCATTTGTAATGCATTAATCGCCTGTAGGGTTTCTATGCCATCCATACCTGGCATTTTCCAATCCATAATAATGGCATCAAAATGCTCATTATTTGTTAGACAAGCTAATGCGGCTTTACCACTGCTCACAATCTTAGCGTCAAAGCCTTGCGCAAGCACTTGTTTTTCAATAATTTCACGGCTGGCATCATTATCATCAACCACTAAAATTCGGCCGCCTTGCGTATTCATTAATTTTTTTGATTTTTGCTGTTTACTCACATCAAACGTCAAAGTAAATCCAAAAACACTACCCACGCCAACTTCACTTTTAACACTAACCGATCCGCCCATTAGCTCAACAAGCTGACCTGTAATCGCTAGTCCTAACCCCGTCCCACCATACTTTCGGGTTGTAGAAATATCCGCTTGAGCAAACGCCTTAAATAATCCATTTCTTTGCTCTTCAGTCATGCCAATGCCACTATCTTTAACTGAAAATTCAATAGTGACTTGTTCCTCTGCTCTCTCTTTTAAATGAACGCCAATAAGCACTTCACCTGTTTCGGTAAATTTAACCGCATTATTCGCAAAATTCACCACTGATTGCCGTAAACGTAATGCATCCCCCATTAAAGCAGTCGGAATGTCTGGATCAATATCGACCAATAATTCCAAGCCTTTTTTACTGGCGGGTAAGGCAATTAAATCAGTAACGCCTGCTAATACTTCGTCTAAAAGAAAGTGCTCATGCTCAATATCTAGCTTATTCGCTTCAATCTTAGAAAAATCTAAAATATCATTAATTAAATTCAGTAAAGCCTCTGCACTACTATTCACTTTATCGATATAATTTTTTTGCTTATCATTTAAGTCAGTTTGCAAAGCGAGATAACTCATACCAATAATTGCATTCATCGGCGTACGAATTTCATGGCTCATATTGGCCAAAAATAAACTTTTTGCGGTATTCGCTTGTTCTGCAGTAATCACCGCATTTTCAGCTGTTTTTAGTGCCTCATCTAAGGCCGCTTGTTGTACTTGATGCTCAGTAATATCCTGAAAAGCAATCACCCCCCCCTGCAAGACATCACCTTCATAAAGTGGAACAGCCGATAAATAAACTGGCATTGCACTACCATCTTTACGAAAGAATACTTCGCTGTCAGTATGAAATGCGGCTTTATCAAGTAACGATTGAGAAATGAGACAGTCCTCTACTGCAAGAGGCTGACCGTCCTTATCTTGATAATGCAGTAGTGCATGTACTTTTTTACCTTTTATTTCTTCTAAACTGTAGCCCAATAACCTTTCGGCGGTTGGGTTAAGGTAAGTACAGCGTCCTTCCGCATCTTGTGCATACACCCCTTCAGCCAAAGCCTCTGTAATGGTAGTATAAAATGCCTTATCTTCTTTTATCTCATC
>DAOUSK010000125.1 GCA_030627265.1 Methylococcaceae bacterium | reverse complement strand
TTTCCATAATCACTGCAATTTTAGGATTAAAATGATGAAAGAAGTTATGTAAGACGTAAGGAATATCATAGGGTAAGTAAACGTGGCTTACAGTGTCGCCTAATACCATTTTGACTCGGGATGAACCTGTAGGTGTGGTAGTCGTGATTAATATGGATGTTTTTGAATCATCAGCTTGCAGTCGTTTGATTAATGGAAAGAGGGCTTCTGCTTCCCCTACGGAAACAGCATGAAACCAGAGGCTGTTTTGAGGGTGCTGTTTACTATAAATAGCTAATCGCTCTTGCCAGCGCTGGCGGTAAGTTGGGGCTTTAATACCTTTCCAGTAAAGGCGTAATAAAATAAAGGGGGTTAATAAGGTAAATATTAGGGTATAAAAAAACTGCATTATTTTATTGTGGCTAGAAAAGTCAAAGCATTGATTTTAAAACTGGGCAAGCAAAATAGAGGTAGTGTAAATAGTACTTTTAATAGTTGAGGTAAAAATAGACTGCTACAGATTGCTGAGTATAGTAAAAGGCGAAAAGATTCTAAGCATTGAGTAAGGGCTGTCCAGCTTTTGTAGTTAACGATAACTATCGATAGCGTTTTTCTGTCTAGCATTCTTCATTCCAGTAATCCTTAATCCATGGCGATGGTTTAATATGACGATGCCATTTACCGCTAATTCCTTTTATTGCTTCAGGCGGGTTAGGGAGTCCATGAAATAAAATTATTTTAGCTCCACTAGGGATGCTAGGTGCGGTAAACCAAGACTTTATCCGTGAAGGAGCGCAGCGATATTTAAAGCTAGGAACCCATTCATCTGGCCAAAAATTTAAGTTTGATATTTTTTTTATTTCACGAGATAGATAGGCTTGTTCATGGCGAACCTCTTGTCTAATGTTAGTGAAATTGGCTATAAAATAACTTAGTATTTCTGGGTATTGCCCAATTTCAAAACGAAATACGGACGAGTTGCCCTCTAGTCGAGCGGGGCGGTGTTTATCATGCGCAATTAAAAAATCGCCAGGATAAGTAAAAAAGTCATCAATATTGTCAACTATGACGATATCTAAATCTAAAAATAGTGTGGTGCCTTTTAAATTACCAAAATTCTCAGCAAAAACAGATAATTTTCGCCACCCTCTCTCTGGTAAATTGCTAGGAATATCTAGTTCAGGTAAAGCTTGAATTTCTATTTCGGGGCGGATACCGGTTGAATCCTCAGTAAAGCAGACGAAGCGAAAAGGATGGCTGGTATTTTTTAAAACCATGCTATAAAGTCGATTAACATAGAGAGCTGGGAATTTATCTCCCCATTTCATACAAATTATATTCATAATTAAGTCATTTTTTTGATTCTTTTGTTTAGTTTAATTCATTTGAGTAAATCTGAAAATGGCTATTAAAATTTATAAACAGGCGAAGCCAATTAATTAAGTGGCAGTATCAATCAAGTGGCTAATACTTTCCATCTATAAACGCTTTGTTTTAGCCGTGTATAAATGTAAAATCTTTGTTATTAGGTTAAATATATCTCTTATTCAATGCACCGAATTTTCCTGAAAAGAGGTGTGTTGCATGGATTAGAAATAGGCAGAAAAACAAGCATGGGCAAAGTCAAAGGTAAAATATGAATAGTCTACAAATTGCTCGGCAAGTTATAAAAACAGAAGCAGAACAAATCGCTAATTTATTAAATTTATTAGATGATGATTTTGAGCATGCGGTGAATGCGGTACTGCAATCTAAAGGGAAAGTGATTATTTCTGGCATGGGAAAATCGGGCATTATCGGCAAGAAAATTTGTGCCACTTTAGCAAGTACAGGGACACCGAGTTTTTACCTTCATCCTGCTGAAGCTTATCATGGCGATTTAGGCATGATAGAGGCGCAAGATATTGTCTTATTAATTTCCAATTCAGGGGAGACGGATGAAGTTTTAAAGCTGATTCCTTTTTTAAAAGAGCAAGGCAATATGATGCTTTCAATGAGTGGCAATGCTCACTCTACTCTAGCAAAAAATACCCATTATCACTTAAGTATTGCCGTCGAAGAGGAGGCGTGTCCTTTGCAACTCGCCCCGACCTGTTCCACAACGGCTACTTTAGTTATGGGAGATGCCTTGGCCGTTGCTTTAATGCAAAACAGGCAGTTTAAAGATGAGCATTTTGCTCGTTTTCACCCAGGGGGAAGTTTAGGGCGGCGTTTATTGATGACAGTTAAAGACGTAATGCTAAGTCATAATTTACCTATTTGTCAGAAAGAAACCAAAGTGCATGATGTCGTGCATAGCATTACGCAAGGAAAGTGTGGCTTAGTGGTTGTCTTGCAAGATAATATTATTCAAGGTGTTGTAACCGATGGTGATATTCGCCGGGCTATGGAAACACAAGAAAGCATCTTTTTTAGTTTAACCGCTGCGAATTTAATGTCGACTCAGCCTAAAACGATTCAGCAAACAGCGCGACTGACTGAGGTGAGTGACATTATGGAGCAATATAAAATTAATTCGGTTTTAGTGGTTAATGATGAGCAAGCTTTTGTCGGCGTGGTTCAAATGTATGATTTAGGGATTTAAAATATGAAAACAGTGGTTGTGATTCCTGCAAGATTAAACTCTAGTCGCTTACCGAATAAAGTCTTGTTAGATTTAAAAGGTAAAACGGTTGTTCAGAGAGTGTATGAGCAATGCTTAAAAGCACAAAATATTGATGCAGTGTATATTGCGACAGATAGCCCCGAAGTGGTTAATTCTTGTCAGGCCTATACGCAAAACATTATTCTGACTGATACTAAACATGAATCAGGCACGGATCGCATTGCAGAAGCAGTAAGGCATATTGATTGTGACTTGGTGGTTAATGTACAAGGCGACGAGCCTTTTATAGAACCGGAATTGATAGAGCAACTGGCCAGCGCCTTAGAAAAAGATAGAAGCTTACAAATGAGCAGTGCAATGCATCGCATAGAGCAGGTAAGCGACTTAAAAAATCCTAATGTTGTAAAAGTAACCGTGACAAAAAATAAGGCAGCGCTTTATTTTTCGCGCTCGATTATTCCGCATCACCGAGATGAGTGGGAAGTACTGTTAAATCACCATACAACGGTTCCTGAGTCTTTAAATTTTTACCGGCATTTGGGTATTTATGCCTATAGCAAAGATTTTTTAATCGACTTTTCAAAGATGCAGCCAAGTTATTTAGAGCGCTTAGAAAAATTAGAGCAATTACGCGCCTTAGAAAATGGATTTTCTATACAGATGATAGAAACTGGATATAACTCGATAGGGATAGATACCCAGGAAGATTACGAAAAAGCGTTACGATTGCTTGAGGGCTAATTTTAAGCGATCTGAATTTAGAGGTAATGGTATGTTTATAGCCTAGATCAATGAGTGACGCGCTATAATAGCGGTTTATTTTCATTACTGTGCGTCTGGGTGTTATGCCACAAGATTATATAAAAAAAATTCTCCGAGCTAAAGTTTATGATGTCGCTGAAGAAACTCCGCTAGACTATGCACCGATTTTATCTAAGCGAACTGCAAATCATATATTTTTAAAGCGAGAAGATTTACAACCCGTTTTTTCTTTTAAAATTCGTGGTGCTTACAATAAAATTGCTTGTTTAAGTGATACTGAAAAAGAAAATGGGGTGATTGCCGCTTCGGCAGGGAATCATGCGCAAGGCGTGGCTTTATCGGCACAGAAATTAGGCATTAAAGCTTTAATTGTTATGCCTAAAACAACCCCTGACATTAAAGTGAATTCAGTTAAAGCTTTTGGGGCGAAGGTGGTATTGATTGGTGATGCATTTGATGATGCTTATAAACATGCCAAGGTTTTAGCAAAAGAACAAAAAATGACCTTTATCCACCCATATGATGATGCAGATGTGATTGCGGGACAAGGGACGGTAGCAATGGAGATTTTTCGCCAAAAAACGGAAGATATCGATGCTATTTTTGTGCCTGTTGGTGGTGGTGGCTTAATTTCAGGGATTGCTGTTTATGCAAAATTTGTACGCCCTGATATTAAAATTATTGGGGTAGAGCCTAACGATTCTGATTGCTTGAATCAGGCATTAAAAGCAAAAAAACGTACGACCTTAAAGCAGGTAGGTTTATTTGCTGATGGTGTTGCGGTTAAACAAATTGGTAAAGAGCCATTTAGATTGGCTAGGCTTTTTGTCGATGAAGTTGTTACCGTTAGCACTGATGAAATATGCACCGCGATTAAAGATATTTTTGAGGATACACGTTCAGTTGCAGAACCTGCAGGTGCTTTATCTTTGGCAGGCTTAAAGAAATATGCAGAGCGAGAGCAATTAAGTGATAAAACTTTAATTGCCATAGAAAGTGGCGCCAATATTAATTTTGATCGCTTACGTTATGTGGCTGAACGTAGCCAAGTAGGGGAGCACAAAGAGATTTTATTAGCGGTCACTATTCCTGAAAAAGCGGGGAGTTTTTTAACCTTTTGTAAGTTGCTCGGCCATCGTAATATTACAGAATTTAACTACCGTTATTTTAATGATAGTCAGGCGCAAATTTTTGCGGGAATTTCCAGTTCGGGTGCTGAAGGGGATAAGTTAGGGATTATTACTAAGCTAGAGGAAAATGGCTTTAGTGTGACAGATATGACCCAGAATGAGTTAGCAAAAGAACATGTGCGCTATATGGTTGGTGGGCACGCACCTCGTGAATTGGATGAGGTGATTTATAGCTTAGAATTCCCTGAAAGGCCGGCCGCCTTATTAAAGTTTTTAACCTCATTAGGTAGCCAGTGGAATATTAGCTTATTTCATTACCGAAATCATGGCGCAGCTTTTGGCAAGGTGTTGATTGGTGTGCAGCTTAAATCGACAGAGAAAAAAGCATTACAATTATGCTTTGATGCTTTAGGTTTTATTTATGTAGAAGAAACGAAAAACCCTGCTTATCAATTATTTAGCGGTGGAAAAAGTCAAAATTAATCTATGAAGGCATATCAATGCAGTGGCAGTGTTATGTACTTCGAGATTGAACCTGTCAGCACTTCTAGGAGCCAAATATGAATTCCACAGAAAAATTTATTGACCAAGTCGGCCCAGCATCAGGTGTCACGGGATTATAATGCCCACCTAATCGACTATTAATCGCATTTTCACCGATTTTAAATAATTTCCCCACGCCTGCGCCAATTGGGACTGTCCAGCGCTGTTCTGAATTAGATTGCCAGTTAGCGACCATTTGCAAATCTGAAAGCAGATACCAGCCATCAGGCAGGTTGTAATAGATAGCAGGCTGAACAATCATTTGGCTAATATCTTCTCTACTCTTGCTGCCAATGACTGACCAGATTTGCTGTACTTCTAGGTTAATAGTCCAATTCTCAGGTTGATAAACTAACATTAATGCAGGTCCGATACTGAATTTACCGCTACCTAATTCTCGTGTCGGTTCATCGGTAGGAAAGGTGAAAGTTGGCCCAAGACCATAGGTGAAATCCTTACCGATAGTCGAGGAAAAATAACTAGTAAAGTTTGTGTCAGCTAAGCCTGCCGCATAGCCAGCACTGCCGCCATGCCCATCGCCAGTATAAGGTTCGGGTAAGTCTTTAATACCAGTAATATCGCCAGGTGTGCCCATAAGATTTAACGTCAGCTGGTTAATGATATTCCAGCCATCAAATTTGATCGGCATAATGGGGGAAAAGCTACC